>CAVDJG010000318.1:0-2685 GCA_963609005.1 Acidaminococcaceae bacterium | reverse complement strand
TGGGCTATGACTGTTGCGCCCTTTCAGGGCTGCCATGTCGTCACTATGCGACTTGTTGTTTGCGATGTTTTTACCGGACACTAATATTATAGGATAGTGGCTTGCCACTATCTGTCACGGATTTCCGGGCGATGTTGATTGCAATGCAAAGGTAAGCTAACCCCAAGAAAATGAGCCACTCACGCGTGGAAAAAAAAGAAGGCTTCCTTGGAGCGCAAAGAAGCCTTGTTTGCATTGCAAAGAAGCCTTAGTTGCGGCGCAACTAAGGCTTCTTTTTTCTGTTGTCATATATTCCCTTTTTTATTGCCCGATAAACACTGGCGGCAAGGGTCTACATTCCTGCAAACCCGTCGCCCCAGATCATCTGCACGAGCACCTGCCCCACGGCCTTCAATGAGTTGCGGTCGATGTGGCTGAGGTCGTCGCTCACGGTGTGCCACGTGGGCCCGAAGGAGCTTTGCGGACAGTCGGGGAAGTAGGGAATGATGTCGATGCACGGGATGCCAGCCTTTTCGTTCACCGGCACATGGTCGTCGGTTATCATGCCGCCGTCTGACATCGGGAAGTAGCTTCCGTAGCCTATCTGCGACGCGGTGCGCCACACGCGGTTGAGGAGTTCGGATGCATACTGCTTGGACACGCCTTCCTGATAGAATTTCGCGCCCTGCGCTCCCACCATGTCAACGAGTATGCCGCACACGGGCTTGCCCCCGTCGGACTGGTTTTCGGCCCAGTGCTGCGCCCCGAGAGCCCATGAGTCGGCGTTGTCGGGCATGTCGCTCCACTGCGGTGTGCCCCAGTCTTCGGCGTCGAAGCACACGAAGTCGACTCCCACCGAGGCCGTGGTGTCGGCCTTGAGCAGTCGTGCCAGCTCGAGCATCACGCCCACTCCGCTCGCCCCGTCGTTGGCTGCCATTACCGGTTTGCGCCAGTTGGTGCTGTCGGGGTCGTTGTCGGCCCAGGGACGGCTGTCCCAATGGGCGCACACGAGCACTCTTACGGCGGCTTCGGGACGGTAGCGCGCTATGATGTTGCGGCAGCGCAGTGTGGTGCCGTCGTAGCCTTTCACGTCGATGTCCTGCGTTGTCACCGCCAGACCGCAGTCGGCAAACTTGCCCATTATCCACTCTCCGCAGCGGTCGTGTGCCACGGAGTTCATCGTGCGCGGCCCGAAGGCACACTGCGCGGCGATGAAGGCGTAGGCCGAGTCGGCCGAGAATGCCGGTCCGGCGAGTGCCACGGTGTCGGCCTCGTCGGCGCCCTGCGCCTTCTTTGCGCTGCGGCACGAGGCGCACGAGCATGCCATTGCCACGGCGGCAACCGCCATGAAGCACGACATAATAAGTTTCTTCATCTTTTCGTTATGTTTTTATTGGTTTTGTAAGTGTTCTCCGGTTGCCGCGGCGCAGCGCCCGTGGGCGTTGCGTGGGCAGCGGCCTTCATTGCTGCCTGGCGCTCTGCACCTGCCTCATCACGCGCAGCCAGTTGCCGCCCCATATCTTGGCCATGTCGTCTTCGGAATAGCGCCGGCGCAGCAGTTCGCGCGTGAAGTTGATGAGTTCGCTGCTGTCGGCCAGTCCGGGCACGCCTCCGTCGCCGTCGAAGTCGGTTCCGAGGCCCACGTGGTCGATGCCCATCACGGCTATGGCATGTTCAAGATGATCCATGGCGTCGTAGATTGTGGCCCCTCCGTCGGCGGCGAGGAAACCGTCGTAGAGCGTTATCTGCGCCACTCCGCCCTTGGCGGCGAGAGCGCGCAGCTGGTCGTCGGTGAGGTTGCGCGGCACGTCGCAGAGGGCGCGGCAGTTGCTGTGCGAGCACACTATGGGCTGCGCACTTATGTCGAGCGCGTCGTAGAACGACCGTTCGGCGGCGTGGCTGAGGTCAACCATAAGTCCGAGCCGGTTCATTTCGGCTATCACCTGCTCGCCGAATCGGCTCACTCCGCAGTGGGTGTTGTCGCTGCGCCGTGCCGAGTCGCATATCTGGTTGTCGCCGTTGTGGCACAGTGTGATGTAAACCACGCCGCGGCGTGCGAAGTGTTCCACGTTGGCAAGGTCGTCTTCAATGGCCAGTCCGTTCTCGATGCCTATCATCACCGACTTGCGTCCGGCCCGCTTGTTGGCCACGAGGTCGGCCGGCGTGCGTGCAAGAGCCACCAGTTGGCCGTCGCGCAGCACTGTTTCGTCGATTTTGTCGAATATGAGGTCGGCATAGTCGCGCGGCCGTTCCACGCCGAAGGGGGCTGTCTGCGCGAATGTCTCGCCCTCTTTGGGCTGCGGCAGATAGGCCACCATGGTTACGGCGTCCTGCCGTCCGTCGGTCATCTTGTGCAGATCGACGAGTATGCGCCGGTCGCGCTGGTGGAAGTCGATGCCCTGCGGGAAGAACATGGGCGTGTCGCAATGCGAGTCGATGGTTATGTTGCGGTCGTGGAAACGCTTTGCCCCGGCAAAGAGGCGTGCTTCGGCCACGAGCCACTCGAACAGCGGCAGACCGTCGTGGCCGAGCCATTCGGGATGCCACTGCACGCCCATGACGGGCTTGTGGGCGCTGCATTCCATGGCCTCGATAAGTCCGTCGTCGGAGAAGGCGGTGGGCACGAATGCGTTTCCCGTCTCGTCCACCACCTGATGGTGGAAGGAGTTGACGTAGATCTCGCCCTTGCCGTAGATGGAGTAGAGC
>CAVDJG010000317.1:0-2689 GCA_963609005.1 Acidaminococcaceae bacterium | reverse complement strand
ACCTTGTTGTGGGAGTGCTTTTCACCATAGCAATGATAGTGCTTTATTTCAATCTTGGACGTATAGGCCAACCCGAAGAACTGCTGGGTCTCATCCGTCCTTATTTCATAGTAAACCTCATCTCGGTGATATTTGTGGGTGTATTCAACACCATGAAGCAATTTCTCGACGGACTGTCACATACAAAGGTGGCGATGTGGGTGATGATAGGCGGCAACATCATCAATATTTTCGGCAACTGGGTGCTCATCTATGGCGTAGGCTTCTTTCCTGAGCTTGGATTGCTTGGTGCCGGTATTTCCACCATGGGCAGCCGCATTTTCATGGCACTTGTGATGGTTGGTGTCGTTCTCTTCGACAGGAAATTCCGGCAATACCGCCAAGACATCACCCGTTCGTCATTCAACAAGGCCGACTTTAAGGAGATGAACCGCCTTGGATGGCCAGTGGCTTTGCAGTTGGCAATGGAGTCGGCGGCGTTCACGTTGAGTTGTGTAATGGTAGGATGGCTCGGCACTGTTTCTTTGGCAGCCCACCAGATAGTGATAACCATCTCGCAGTTGTTCTATCTTGTCTTGTCGGGCATGGCTTCGGCCATGTCCATTCGTGTCAGTCATTTCGTGGGGCAGAAAGATTTCAAGGCTGTTAGACAGAATGCCTACGATGGATTTCGCCTTAACCTTATGTTCTCGCTTGTCATGGGCTTGCCCATTTTGCTTTTCCGTCATCAAATTGGTGGACTTTTCACCGACAATGCCGAAGTGCAGAATATTGTTGCCTTGCTGGTTGTCCTGATGATGGCCTATCAGTTTGGCGACGGAATGCAATACACCTTTGCCAATGCCCTGAGAGGTATAGCCTGTGTAAAGCCAATGGTCTTATATGCTTTTATAGCCTATTTTGTTGTCTCGCTTCCCACAGGCTACACCCTTGGCTTTCCGTGTGGCATAGGCATCCTCGGCATTTGGATTGCCTTCCCGTTTGGTTTGACAACCGCAGGAGTGCTTTTCTGGCGTAGGTTTATAAAAGAAGTGAGAAAATTGGAGGCTGCTCAATAGCCGTTAAAACGCCATGCGAATTTGAATTTTGATGCCAGCGTGACTGTCAATGCCGAAAGAATGGCGTTCATAAAAAGGGGGTTATGCAATGTAGTGTGTGAAAAAACTATTGCGCGTTGATAAGTTTTTGGATTATTTTTGTAACTTTGCCCTAAAATGCAAAAAGCGAGTTATGTATAAAGAAAACCCGTTGACAAGTTATAGGATAGAACTTAAGGACAAGATTTTGAAAGCGTCCATGCATGAGTTCTTGCAAAAGGGTGTGAAGGCCGTGAAGATGGACGACATAGCCAATGCACTTGGTATCTCGAAACGGACGCTTTATGAGGTGTATTCAAACAAGGAAGAATTGTTGTTTGAAGGTCTCAGAAAGCACGAGGAGGCTTTCGATATGCATATGTTGGCTTACAGCACCGATGCATCTCATGATGTGATAGACATCATAATTGAATGTCTTAGGATACAGGTGCGTAATTTTTCAGATGTAACCCCTGCATTTTTTTCCGATTTGCATAAATACAAAAAGGTGGTTGACATGCTTGAAGAGAAGCGTAAATACCGAAACCAATACACAGGCGATTTCTTCAAGCGTGGGGTGTGTGAAGGATATTTCAGGAATGATGTCGATTATGGGATGATGCTGCGCATTGGAAGCGTTTCGATTGATTATGTTATGCGTGAGCAGTTGTATAAGGAATTCAATCTGAAGCACATTTTCCGCAACATAATATTCCTTTTCCTGCGTGGCGTTTGCACCACAGAGGGTATAAAGCGCCTCGACGAATTTATCGACAACGAGTTGCTTGTGCCATAGTTTCGTCGTCGGTCGATTCCTTTTCTTCCAAGTATTTTTCGAATAGCCTTGCTGCCAGCATCACTTTCATTGCACATGGCTTTTGGCTGAATTGCTTTGGAACGGGTGCATCGGTGGCTTTGCCGTATGCCTTGTCAAAGCCTTTCAGTCCGAGAATTTCTCCACATACGGCAGAGCCGAACTGTTCCTTGAAATCATCGGTAAGCCGTTTCGTGAGATTCATGCAGCGTGCGGTGGCTTCGCGCTTTTCCGGGTTGCCGTCGGTTTCTTCAAGTCCTGCCAAAACGGCCATGGCCAAAACCGAGCCGCATGTCATTCTCTGTCGGGCAATTCCGCCGCCAAATGCAGCTGCCATGCGTGCCATTTGTGCTTTCGTAAGTCCGTATCGGTCGGCGAATGCAGCGGCTACAGCTTGTCCGCAATTATATCCTTCCATAAAAAGTTGGGCAGCGATGTCTGCCCGGTTTGTATTTTTCGTTTCCATTCTTTCCTTTCAGTTGTCGCTATATTCCGTTAGGCGGCATCCACCGCTAATGGGTGGAATGTCTTGTCGTGGTTAAGTTAAAAGGCAGAAAAGAACGTGTGTATTCTAATTCTTTTCTGCCTTGTAAAGTGTTGTTGTGTCATTCTCCCGTCAGGAAAATCCCAGATGTTGTCATTTTATTTTGTCGAAGCCCTCGCCAAAAACACCTTGGCAGAACGACTGCGACACGAGTGCGTCGGGATCGACGGCTTTTATAAGGTTGAACACGTCTTGCGATTCATACTTGCGTGTGAGCACTACAAGCATGTCAACGTCATTCTTCGAATACCATCC
>CAVDJG010000316.1:0-2710 GCA_963609005.1 Acidaminococcaceae bacterium | reverse complement strand
CCCCTGCATCATCTTCATTGACGAGATAGACGCCGTGGGCCGCGCACGAAGCAAGAACCCATCCATGGGCGGCAACGACGAACGTGAGAATACGCTCAACGCCCTGCTTACGGAGATGGACGGCTTCGGCACCAACAGCGGTGTCATCATCCTCGCCGCCACCAACCGTGTCGACATGCTCGACAGTGCCTTGCTGCGTGCTGGTCGTTTCGACCGTGAGATACACGTAGACCTGCCCGATCTGAACGAGCGAAAAGCTATCTTCCAGGTACACCTCACCCCTATCAAGGTGGACGAGACTGTGGACATCGACCTCTTGGCAAGGCAGACACCAGGATTCTCGGGAGCCGACATTGCCAACGTATGTAACGAGGCTGCGCTCATCGCTGCACGCCACGACCAGAAGTTGGTGGGAAAGCAGGACTTCCTTGACGCAGTAGACCGCATCGTGGGAGGACTGGAAAAGAAGACCAAGGTGATGACAGCCGACGAGAAGAGAAGCATCGCCCTGCACGAGGCAGGCCACGCCACCATCAGTTGGTTCTGCCAGTATGCCAACCCGCTCATCAAAGTGAGCATCGTACCCCGCGGACAAGCCCTCGGCGCAGCATGGTATCTGCCCGAAGAACGGCAGATAACCACAAAGGAGCAGATGCTCGACGAAATGTGCGCACTGCTCGGCGGACGCGCAGCCGAAGAACTGTTCACCGGACACATATCCACGGGCGCAATGAACGACCTTGAACGCGCCACCAAGAGCGCATTCGGAATGGTGGCCTATGCCGGCATGAGCGACCGCCTGCCCAACATCTGCTACTACAACAACCAGGAGAACCAGTTCCAGCGCCCCTACTCGGAAACGACGGCAAAGATTGTCGACGACGAAGTGCTGCGCATGATAAACGAGCAATACGAGCGTGCCAAAGCAATACTCACCGAGCACGCCAAAGGGCACAACCAGTTGGCCGAGATGCTGATAAACCGCGAAGTGATATTCGCCGAAGACGTGGAGCACATCTTCGGCAAACGTCCGTGGGTGAGCCGCTCGGCAGAGATTATCGAAGACAACACCCCGAAACTCGAGGACATGCCCGATGCCGTGAAGGCGGCACAGGCCGAACACGAAAAGGCAATGGCCGAGGCGGCTGAAAAAACTGCCGAGAGCAACGGCACTGCAACCGACGACGGCACAACCGACGCCGAAAACGAGACCGGGGACACAACCCAACAAAAGGCATAACCATGAGCGATAAAGTGAAAAACCTCATAACGCGCGCCATAACCGGCGTGATATTCGTTGCTATAATAGTGTCGTGTTTCCTGCGTCCGGAAACGATGATAATGCTGTTTGCACTCGTCACGGCAATGACCGTGTGGGAATACACGGGACTCGTAGACGACATCGACGGCGTGAACGTGAACAGATTCATAACAACGGCAGCCGGAACTTATCTGTTTCTTGCCATTGCCGGATATTGCAGCGGCATCACACCGGCTGCGGTGTTCATTCCTTATCTGCTCACCATCGTCTATCTGTTCATCAGCGAACTGTATGCTAAAGCTCCCAACCCCATAAACAACTGGGCCTACACCATGCTGCCGCAGCTCTACATAGCCCTGCCCCTTGCCATGGTGAATGTGCTTGCGTTCAGAGGCACGGCCGACGGCATAGCATTCACGCCCCTGCTGCCATTGAGCATCTTCGTGTTTCTTTGGACTAACGACACGGGGGCATATTGCAGCGGGTCGCTCTTCGGACGCAACAAGCTATTCCCGCGCATCAGTCCGGGCAAGAGCTGGGAGGGAAGCATAGGCGGAGGCTTGCTCGTGATGGTAGTAGCGGCGCTCATAGGTTGGGGAGAACAAGCCGGAGCGCTCACCTATGCCAACACCGGATTCAGCATAGTGCAATGGCTCGGGCTCGGGCTCACGGTGGTGTTCTTCGGCACATGGGGCGACCTCGTGGAGTCGCTCTTCAAGCGCACATTGGGCATAAAGGACAGCGGAAACATACTGCCCGGACACGGCGGCATGCTCGACCGTTTCGACTCGTCGCTGCTAGCACTACCCGCAGCAGTGGTTTATGTCTACACCATAACACTTTTCTGAAAAAAACAATCATTTTCATAAAACCCGCCAAAGAGGCAAACACCTGCAAACGGTGTTTGTCTCTTTTTGTATAAGTATGGTTCTGTCTTTATCGACAAGACATTTTGTCACGCAAAAGCAGACATAATGACACATTTCTTTCATTGGTATGCAAGTTGCAAACATATAGTCGTAAGGGCACACGAAAGTGCACACAAAACTATAAAAAGCAATAAAGAACAAAACAACAGGAGGAATAATTATGGCAAGCAGAAATATTTGGTTACCCGAGGTGTTCAACGATTTTCTTTACACCGACTACATGCCGCGCACCAAGGCCACCGCTCCGGCCATCAACGTGAAGGAGACACCCGCAGCATATATCGTGGAAATGGCTGCTCCGGGCATGCGCAAGGACGATTTTCAGGTGCACATCAACGACGAGGGCGACCTTACCATAAAAATGGAAAGCCACCGCGACGAGCAGGAAGACAACCGCAAGGCCCACTATCTGCGCCGCGAGTTTGCCTACTCGAAGTTTGAGCAGACGCTGATTCTGCCCGACGATGTAGACCGCAACAAGATTGCAGCATCGGTGGCCGACGGTGTGCTCACCGTAGAC
>CAVDJG010000315.1:0-2714 GCA_963609005.1 Acidaminococcaceae bacterium | reverse complement strand
GTCGTAGCCTATGCGCAGGATGTCCATGTTGGCGTCCACGCCAAACTCGTCGGCAAGGTAGATGCTTTCGGTCACGTCGTGCGTGCTGTAGAGCTGGAACGGAGTGTGGGAATCCTGTCCTTCGTTGCTCTCGTCGGTGATGATGTTGGTCCATACGGCCGATCCTGAATCCTCAACATGTATTGTCAGGGGCTGGCAACTGTCGTTTTCGGGAGTCTCGTCGCCGCTGAGTGCGGTTGAAGCATAGAATTCGAGGTCGCCCTCGCGTGTGGGCTTGAATGTCATCTCAATTTCTTTCGATTCGCCGGCAGCGAGTGTCGGCACGTCGGAAGTTTCGCCCACGATCACATCGCCGCCTTCGCCCTTGCAGTAAATCCTTACCGAATATTTGCTCTGGGCATTCTTTCCGAGGTTGCGCACCGTCACCTTGCACTTGTTGTCGGCGTTGGCCACGGCATCGGCCGAGGTTGTCATCGACACTGCCGAGAGGTCGTTGCCCTTCACCTCGTTTATTGTAAGGCCGTAGAGGCGGTAGATGTTGTAGCCGGTGTCGCCCGCAACGTTGAAGCCATAGTAGTAGGTTGCACTCTCGGCGGGTGTGTAGGTGAACTCATAGGAGTTTTTGTAGTAGTAGTCGGGGCTCACGATGAACGAGTCGGAGAACATCACTATGTTCTGGGCTTCGGCCGTGGCGGCCTTTCCGAGGGTCATGGTGTAGGAATACTCAGTATTGATGTAGTCGGCGCCCACGCGTGTGTTGAAGCGGTAGGTGGTGCCGGCCTTGAGCTTGATGGGTGCCGAGAACATCCAAGAGTTGGCCGTGTTGCCGCTCTCGCAGTAGAGCAGTGCGCACTTGGAATCGTCGTTCCATGCGCCGGCAAACTGGAACTGGCTGCGTCCGCCCTCGCCCGTGGCTGTTGTCCATCGGTCGAATTCATCCTGCGAACCGAATGCGAGGTCAACCGGCACGTCGAGATCCTTGCCCTGGAACACCTTGTCGGATGTGGCGGTGACACCCTTTCCGGTGGCATTTACGGCCTCGATGGTGTAGTAGTACTTGTTGTAGTAGCCAATGTTGTTGTCGGTGAGCGACAAGGCTGTGGTGCCGTTGGCCACGACAACGTTGTCGGGACGGCGTGTAACTACATAGGTGAGGTTGGGAGAGTCAACATAGCCGTTGTGCTTGCTTGCGGTGGGGGCTGCCCACGAAAGCTCTATGCCCTCGCCCTTTACGGCAATCTTCACGTCGGTGGGAGCTGCCGGCACGTCGTTGCCCACATAGCAGCGTATGCTGTCGGGCACTCCGTTCTCGCCGCTCACGCGGCAGGGCACTACATAATAGGTATTGATGCCGTTGGCGGGCGACTTGTCAACCCAAGACATGGCCTGCCCCACTTTGCCGCTGGCATCGACTGTGGCCACGAGGTCGGACTGTGCGGCCGACATCATCTGTGCCGAACTTTCGGCGAAGCCTGCGCCTGCCTTCTTGCGGTAGATTTTCACCTGGGCCAGTTCAGAGAGTGCCGTTCCGTCCCAAGCCTTCGAGGGGTTCACCCATTTCACGGTGTCAACAAACGCTCCCTTGTAGTCGGCATGTGCGTCGAGCGAAGCCACGCGGGCGGCAGCCTTGCGCGAGTCGGCCTTGACATAAGGTATGTACATGCCGGTTATCTGCGTCATTGCAGGCAGCGATCCGTAGTGTGTCATCGTTCCGGTGGCGGTGTCGAGCTTGTAGAGCGTGGTGTAGTTGCTTGAAAGCGTTGCCCAGTAGAGGTCGCCCGTGGAGTAGTCGAATGCCAGCGAGCCGTAGCCTCCCATCTTGTAGGAGCCGCCGTCTTTCTTGCACTCCACCACTTTCTTGGGCTCGAACGAACTGTTGAAGAGCACAAGTTCCGATCCTGTCACCGTGGCCGTTTCATCGTCTTCGTCGGCATAGGGGCGCACTCCGTAGAGATTACCGTCGTAGTCGAAGGCAATGTTGTAGTAGATGGCGTCGAGCGTGGTGAGAAGTTCAAACTCGCCGGTGGCCATGTTGCACGTGTAGAGGTCGCTCAGAGCCTGAGAGGAGTCTTCGGTGTTCTGTCCGAGAGCATACATCGTGCCGGTGGAATGGTCGTAGGCCATTTCATAGATTATCTTCCAGGAGTTGATTTCGGCGTCGCTGTACTTGTAGATGGTGTCGGCCACGCCGGTCTTGGTGTCAACCTCGCCGAAGAACCACGGTTGCTCAAGGAAGGTGTAGATTTTGTCGTAGAGTCCGTAGTATTTCTCGCCGGTCCATGCACCGGCGCGCAGACCCGAAATCTGGTAGAGGTCTTCCTCGACGAAAGTGCTGAGCCTATCCATACTGTTCCATGGGTCGCCCATGTTGAAGGTTATCCATCCGCGCTTTCTGTCTGAAGCGTAGAGTTCTCCGGCATAGGCCTTGACTCCCGCTGTCTTGTCGTCGATGGCCGAAGGCACGCGCAACGGCTGCTGCTCAACGGCTGCTGGCAACGGTTTCGCCTCAGCCCTTTTCGGGAAGGCGAGCTTCTGCGCGCTTGCTGGCATAGCCACTGCACACGCAACGAGAAGCTGAAGGAGATAAGATTTCTTCATAATCTCTTTTCGTTTTAAAATTAATGACTGTGACTGTTATTTCTCAATTCTTTGCATTCTGTGCCTTGCGGCTGCGGCATGTGCCGCCGCCTTTACGGCAGCACTATCTTCTGGGC
>CAVDJG010000314.1:0-2723 GCA_963609005.1 Acidaminococcaceae bacterium | reverse complement strand
ATTTTCTGATACTTGTTAAACTGATAATATTCGTGGTTTTCAAGATGTGTACGTTGCTTGGCAGCAATCACACGCTTCATAAGTTCTACCGCAGGATTGTTTTTGCGCGAATAGCGTTCGCGCTTTGTCTTTATCACAACTTCCTTTATGCTGCGGGCATCTTCTTTCAATACAATCTTCATGTGGGCCGGAGTGTTCGGCCCTACTTTAATTGTTTGAGGCTGAAAACCCACCGAACTGAATGTGAGTTCCCAACCTTCATGGCGTTCTATCGAGAATTTACCATCCAAATCACTGGCCTCTGCCACATGATGGCCACGGTATATGGCACTGGCATAAGGTATTGGATAGCCCTCGTCATCATATATCTCACCTGTAATTTGCGCCTTGACTACTGTCAAGGCCAATAGCATAAAAGCCAAACAAAAAAGCCTTCTCACCTTTTATCTACTTGATTTATCCTTTATACATTTCCCGTACACATCCCATTTCACGATTTACATCATGCCCTAACACCAATGTCTTTCTCGCCAACTTGGGCAAATGTCCAATTTCACATATTCTGTTTTAAAAAACGTCCTTCACCTGAGATGCATCATTTTAGGTCTGCAAAATTAAACATTAAATGTCAAACACGACGAGAAAACTTTTTGCTTTTAAATATTTTTCTATAATTTTTTTGTTTCTTCTGCACTATACATAGGCGAGCATCTCATCCAATCGCGTTATCACAGCATCGCAAATAGTCTCGTCTTGACATTTCTCCTCCCATTGACGTCCCTTTATCCAAATGGCATGACATCCGAGTTTGCGTGCCGGAACTATATCTTTAGAATAGGTATCACCCACCACCAACACTTGCGATGCAGGCAAATCAAGAGCACAAACGCCAAGCGCGAATATCGCAGGATTAGGTTTTCTCACCCCAACAACGGCCGACTCGACAATGTCCTTGAAGTAATGTTCAATGCCAGCATCACGCAACACAGTGTGTATGTTGCCATAAAAATTCGAGACGAGAACCATTGGCAGCCCCTTTTGACGCAATTGCTCAAGCACACAACGATTTTCGTCAAGTAATTCATTTGTCGTTTTACTTATACAATCGGCAACCCGACGGGCAATGGACTCTATTTCCTCATCGCCCAATTCAAGGCATATGCCAAGTGTGGCCTGCTTTTCGGCATCATCTTTTCCCGTTGCGAACAGGTTGCGACCGGCAAGGAACTGAAGTTGCAGGCGCAGCTTTGCATGGAGAATATCGACAAAATGGAAATCGGGAGTGACTATCGGATTCACGGCAAGGGCACGCTCACCATAGACATAGGCGTCACGATAAGCCGTCTTGTCAATAATGATGCCACACTGACAGTAGCCGTCATAAATAACTTCCGACCAGTGGTCGCCACGTGTGTCGAGTGTTCCTCCATAATCGAAGATGACTCCACTTATTCTGTTTATGTTCATTGGGCCTTTTTGTTTCCTATTTTTATAAGAAAAATTCCTATTGCAATCCACACAAGTTCCCGCAAACGCGTCATAAAGCCCGTGTACACTCCAAGTGCCCCAGTGAGGTGCAATCCATCGACAGCGAGTGCCAAGCCGCCCTCACGCGTGCCGAGCTGCATCGGCGTGAAGAATATGAGATTGCTGAAAAGCGATGAGAATGCAAGTATAAGTATCGAGTCAACAATACTAACATCGGCTGCAAAAGCTTTCAATATGAGATATATCTCCACGCTCTGCAGCACCCGTGCGCCAAGCTCGAGAAGCAACGACGAGTAAAATGTGCGTTTATGCTGGCGGTGCAACAATGCTATCTGAGAGTCAATCTGTTCGAGAGTTTCGCTTTTCGACTCTGCAAAACGCCGTGCCCAGCGTTTTACATACGGAATATGTGTTAATATTGCTATGCCCTTCTGGGCCATTCCCGTTTTGTAACCACGCGAGAAGAAGTAAATTCCAAGCAAGCAGAAAGCCCCAATCATGCCAAGCAACACGCCCATAGACACGCCGACTTTGTTGAATGCGATGAAAAGGAATATTGAAAGGAACCAAAACCAGAAATGCGAAAATATGTGCATCATCACATAAAGTATGACCGACGATGTAGCCTTGCTCACGCCCGTATATGGCTTCAATTCCATAATACGATATGGCTCGCCGCCCATCAATCCGCAAGGTGTGGTGTAGTTGAGTGCAAAACCGCTTACGGTGAGTTTGTACACACGCCAAAACGACAAACCGGGACACTTGCCTTCATCGTTTATGATTAAATACCACGAAAGCGTATTCACGAAATACACCACAAGCCACAAGCCGAGAATCAGCGGAAAATACAAGCCTAATTTCTGCACATAATGCCAAATGTCGGTATAATCCATATTCATCGTGCAAAGCATAATGACTATGACTATTATACCAAAAGCCATAAAGAAATTGCGAAACTTATTGTTCATCGGTCAACTAATATTATTTGTAGCTTTCTATCTTCGCCAGAATTTCATCACACAAATGCTCATGGCGATAGTGCATATAGAAACATACCGCACTGAACACGACGACCTCTACTGCCGGATATACCCAAGGTTGGCCAATGAGCAGACTCACAAGAAGCGTTATGCTGCGCCAGTTGAACGTAAGGAAATTGGTGTATTTCATAAGCGGCCAACTGCCTTTGCGGAAATCAGAGCGCAAGCTTTCGGGCAATTGTTCAGGAAAGC
>CAVDJG010000313.1:0-2725 GCA_963609005.1 Acidaminococcaceae bacterium | reverse complement strand
GAGTTCAGGGTTGCTAAGCGTAGACTGCGTGTAGGTGGGCACTGCATTGGGGTCGCCGTTCTCGCCGAACCACTGCAAGCGGTTGATTGAATAGCTTGCAAGATAGCTATAGTCGCCCAGTCCGCTCTGGTTACCGGTCTGTCCCCATCCGCCGCGCAGCTTGAGGTCGTCAATCCATTCCACGTCTTTCAGGAAGCTCTCGTTGCTCACGCGCCATGCTGCCGAGAACGATGGGAACACTCCCCAACGGTGTCCGGGGGCGAGCTTCGAGCTTCCGTCGGCACGCATGTTGGCCGTCACGAGATAGGTGTCGTTGAAGTTATACTGCAAGCGGGCGAAGGTGGAGAGTATGGCCCAGTCGGCGGCCGACGATCCTGTGCCTGTCCACGAAATCTTGTTGGCGGCGTTGAGTGTCTGGAACTTGTCGTCGGCGTAGTTGCTGCCCGAGATGTAGTTGTGGCTGTATTTGCTCTGAGTCCACGACGAACCGCCCATGAAATCGATTTTGTGCTGTCCGAACTGGCGCTTGAAGTTAAGCACGTTGTCCCATATGAGCACGCTGCTTATGCTGCGGTTGTCGGAGCCGGTGCCGTAGTTCTCGCGGCCGTTGGTGGTGGATATTGGGTCGAGATAGTTGGTTGTCACGTTCTGCACGCGGTCGAACGAGAGCGAGGAGGCGAGCGTGAAGCCCGGCAAGAATGTCACCGTGGCCTTGCCCGTGGCCAGCAAGCGGTTGTTGGCCGACTTGTTGTTCTTGGTGCGTGCAAGGTTTTCGACAGGACTTGTCACGTTGACGCCGTAGAAATTGGTGTAGTATTGCCCGGGATTGTCGTCGTCCCACACCGGGGCGTAGGTGGGAGTGTTGGTGATGGCCGTCACCACGCCGCCACGGTTGGAGCCCGTGCCCGAGATAATGCCTGCTCCCTTGCTGGTGTAGTCGGAGTAGGCCACGCTGGCATTGAGCCGCAGCCACGAGCGCAGGTCGTTTTCTATGGCGGCGCGCACGTTGTAGCGCTTGAATTTCGACGTCTTCAGCACGCCGTTCTCACCGGTGTATCCGCCCGAGAGGAAATAGCGCAGCTTGTCGGTGCCGTTGGTTATCGAGAGCTGGTAGTCCTGCACGTTACCCGTCTGGAACACCTCGTCCTTCCAGTTGGTGCGGTCGGTGAGCCCGTCGGGCAGCTTCACAAGACCAATCTCGTCCATGAGTTCCTTGTACTGTGAGGCGTTGAGCGACTCCTGGTTGTCGCGCACCGTGGTGAAGGCGTAGTGGGCGTTGAGCGATATTTTGGCCACGCCTGCCTTGCCTTGCTTGGTGCCTATGATGATGACGCCGTTGGCCGCGCGCGAACCGTAGATTGCCGCCGAGGAGGCATCTTTGAGCACCTGAATGTTGTCGATGTCGTCGGCGGGGAGATAACTGATGTCGGTCATGGGCACGCCGTCAACCACATAGAGCGGCGAGTTGCTGCCGTTGAGCGACGTGGTGCCGCGCACGCGTATGGTGGGGGCAGCACCCGGCTGTCCGTTGGCCTGCGAAATCTGCAGTCCGGCAGCCTTGCCCTGCATGCCGGCAGCGGCCGACACTATCGGGCGCGTTTCAAGGTCTTTGGCCGACACCGACGACACTGCCGTGGTGACATCCTTGCGGCGCACCGAGCCGTAGCCTATGGCCACCACCTCGTTGAGCATGTTGCGCCCCTCGTTGAGCGTCACGTTCATGCCGTCGGCGGCCTTGCCGCTCCACGGTGTGAAGCCGATGTACGACACGTCGAGGCGTGCCCCGTCGGCAACGGTAAGGGCGAAATGCCCGTTGGCGTCGGTAACGGCGACATTCTTCTTGCCTTTCTCGGTGACGGTGGCGCCTATGATGGGTTCGCCGGTGTTGTCTACGACACGGCCGGTGACCCGCTTCTGTGCCCAACCCGACACGGCGAGACTGGCGAACAACAGCGAGAGCGCAACGCGCCGCACGTCTGTGGAAACGAATTTCTTTCTCATGTTCTTAGGTTTTTGTCGTTTGTATTAGTAATAGTAGGTTTGTCGCTTGTCAAAAGCCCGGATGCCTGCGGCAGTGTGCCGGGACTGATTGTCTGCGGCAAAGTTATGTATGTATTGAAAAAAATGCAACACGAGGTTGTGCAAAAGTGGTTGAATATAGTTCGCCGCAAAATGCAAAGCACTGCAAACCAACGACATACGCTTCAATCATAATGCCGTGAAAGTGGTTGCCGTAAAGCGCCCTATGCACAACCGCCACGCGTTTGGGCAGCGTGGGGAAGGCTTGTTTGCAGTGCAAAGAAGCCTTACTTGGATGGCAAAGAAGCCTTGTTTGAACAGTAAAGAAGCCTTGCTTGTAATGCAAGGAAGCCTTTGTTTGAAATGCAAGAGAAAAAAGAAAAGCGCAAGGGCCTTGCTCGATGTTGCTGAGACAAGGCCCTTGCGCTCTACGGTTGACGCACGGCGGCGGTCATTCAAGGTCGATGTGGTTGACGAGCACGTTCTCGTGCAGGAAAATGCGCGCCGTCTCGCTGAAGCGTTCCTCGCTTTCGGTGGTGAGATAGCGGCATGTGCCGCCCTGCGTTATCGTGGCGCGCATGTCGGCATGGCGGTCGAGATAGTCGGCAAGCGAGGCGGCCACATAGGATCCTTGCGACACCACGCGCACGCCGTCGGGCACATAGCGCACCACACTGTTGATGAGCAGGGGGTAGTGTGTGCACCC
>CAVDJG010000312.1:0-2728 GCA_963609005.1 Acidaminococcaceae bacterium | reverse complement strand
GATTGAAGGCTATCCGCTGAGGTTTATAATGATAAAATCAACCGAGGGTTCGTCGCGCCTCGACAGCAAGTTCAGCGACAATTTCTACCAGGCACGCGAAAACGGATTCATACGCGGTGCTTACCATTTCTGGAGCAACAAGTCGTCGGCACGCGACCAGGCCTATTTCTTTCTCGAAAACGTGCGTCTCGAAAACGGCGACCTGCCGCCCGTGCTCGACGTGGAGCACAAACCCAAAGACCGCAAGGTGGAAGATTTCCAGCGTGACGTGCTCACATGGCTGCACATAGTGGAAGACCGCTACCACGTGAAGCCCATAATCTACACTTATTACAAGTTCAAGGAAAGCTATCTCAACTCTCCCGTGTTCGACGACTATCCTTACTGGATAGCCCACTACTATGTGGACAAGGTGGAATATAAAGGTGCATGGAAATTCTGGCAGCACACCGATGCGGGAAAGTTGCCCGGAATAAAGGGCTATGTTGACTTCAACATATACAACGGTTCCTACTACGACATGAAAAGGCTAACTATCGGCGGCAAGGACAACAATTAGCCAAGACAATGCCGCAGCCGCACGGCAATGCCCGCGCGGCTATTTCACAAAAGTGACACATGCCCAATCGCCGTCGGCATGTGTGCCCGTCGTGTGCAAGCCTTCTTTCATGGCAGCGCCGCACACCGTTTCTACATCGCTTTCGTAGAAGCCGCTCAAGGCCAAAATGCCGCCCTTGCGCAACACGGCAGCAAACACGGCCATGTCGGCCAGCAGTATGTTGCGGTTTATATTGGCCACGACCACATCGAAACAGTCACTCATGCCGGCAACCACCGAACTGTCGCCAAGACGCACCTCGAGGTTGTCCACGCCGTTAAGTTCGGCATTGTGCACGGCATTGCCGGTGCTCCACTCGTCGATGTCATAGCCCACGACCTCAGAAGCCCCCAGTTTCGAGGCCACAATACCAAGAATTCCGGTGCCACATCCGCAATCGAGCACGCGCTTTCCGTGCAAGTCGGCATCCAACAACACGCCTGCCATCATCCGGGTAGTTTGATGTGTGCCTGTCCCGAAAGCCTGACATGTGTCGATAAAGACATTGAGGCAACCATCTTTCACGGGCACCGACGAACGGTCGGTGTGCTTCGCGTCGTAAACAACACAACGGCCACTTATATCAATCGGGGCGAAACCTGCATTCTCCCACTCGCTGTTCCAGTTCTGATAATCGGCAGGTGCGGCAACATACTTTACCACTACACCGGGAATTTGCATTTCGGCCAAAGCCGCGTCGAGCGTGCCACTGTCAAAAATCTGCTCTTGAACATATCCGCGCAAACCTTTGTCGGAATCCTCAAAAGCCTCAAAGCCACAGTCGCCGGCGGCACTTGCCACCAGGTCGCGCGCCACCTGCAACATTTCCTCACGGCAATCAATCTCGAAATCAGCTACAATGTATTTCATTGACAATTTATAATTGGTGAAAATCAAATACAAAAATATAAAAAAATAGGGGAATGCCTACCCCCTTTTAGGGTTTTTCCGTAATTTTGCAATAAATGAATTGCTATTTTTGCACATAGAAAATTAGCAACGTAAAAAATAGGATAAAATGATGGAAAAGTTATTCTTTATAGCAGTCCTTATGGGCGTTATGCCACTGACATCAATGGCACAGGACGATGACATGTATTTTACGCCTAAGAAAGAAGCGAAGACCAACGTGTCGAGAAACGATGCTTACAGCCAGCAACCTACATACTATTGCGGAAGCAACCGCGACGTTGACGAATACAACCGCCGTGGACGGCTGAAAAGTTACTACCAGAAAATAGGCACCGACTCGCTCGGCAACGACATAATCGAGTTTCATGCCGGCGACGGCACCTACGGTTGCGACTCCACCGACTGCGCCGTGAGCGTATATCCCGGTTCAGAACAATACTACGACGATGACGATTACGCCTACACACGCAACATGAGCCGCTTCGACGGGTTCTATGGTTGGTATGATCCGTTCTGCTACGGCACATGGGGTTCGCCTTACTGGCGCTGGCGCTATTACAACGGTTGGTATGATCCTTGGTATTATGGCTACTACGGATGGAACGGTTGGTACAACCCGTGGTACTACGGTTACTACGGATGGGGCTATCCTCATTACGGATGGGGCGGTTGGCCAGCTCCGGCTACGCATTACAGATATGCCGGTCCGACGGGAACACGCAACCATGCAATTGGCCGAGGAGAGTTCTACGGGCACCGCGGAAACTTCAGCGGAAGCGACAAACGCCAAGGATTCGGCACAAGCCAATACCGCAACAACCAAAACTCGCGCGGTAATTTCGGTCAACGCCGAAGCACATACAACAACAACACCAACAACATCAACCGCAACCAATATTCAACCCCGATGCAACGGCAGAACAGTTTCGGAGGCAACAACTTCGGAGGAAGCCGTGGCAGTTTCGGAGGCGGCTCGGGATTTGGCGGCCATAGCGGCGGAAGCTTCGGCGGAAGCCGTGGAGGAAGTTTCGGCGGAAGAAGATAACACTGCACAAAAGACAACAACGTCACTCACTTTTATAGACTCGCAAACATCATGAAAAAGATAATGACAATAATGACTGCGGCAATGATTGGAGCCGCAGCATCGGCCCAAGAGACATACGACAACGCTCAACTGGCCAACAAAGACCTTAACGGAACAGCCCGATATGTAGG
>CAVDJG010000311.1:1348-2746 GCA_963609005.1 Acidaminococcaceae bacterium | reverse complement strand
CGCGTATGCTTTTTATGAACGCCGATATTATGTCGTAGTGCATTTCGCCCTCTTTGTCGTAGGCAAGCGGGTTCTGCTGCAGCCGCTTTTCCACCAGACTGTCGGTTATGACAACGCTGTCTCCTTCGCCCTCGACAATGAGTTCGAGAATGTTGAGAAGCTTGCGCGCGTCGCCGCCACTGTATCTTAGCAGCGCGCCGGTTTCTTCAAGCGTTATCTTGCGCTTCTTCAGTTCGGCGTCGGTGGTTATCGCACGGTGCAGAAGTTCGAGCAGGTCGTCCTTCTCAAGCGGCTTGAGCACATACACTTGGCAGCGTGACAGCAGCGGGCGTATGATTTCAAACGACGGGTTTTCGGTGGTCGCGCCTATCAGCGTAACCACTCCTCGCTCCACGGCTCCAAGCAGCGAGTCTTGCTGCGACTTGCTGAAACGGTGTATTTCATCGATAAACAGGATTGGCGACGAACTGTTGAAAAAGCGGTTGTTTTTTGCCCTTTCAATCACGTCGCGCACGTCTTTCACGCCGCTGGTGACGGCACTGAGTGTGTAGAAAGGGGTTTCGAGGCGGTTGGCAATAATTTGTGCCAACGTGGTTTTGCCCACCCCGGGAGGGCCCCATAATATAAACGAAGAGATGCGGTGCGCGTCAATCATACCGCGCAACACCGCGCCCTCACCCACAAGGTGCTTCTGGCCGACGTAGTCGTCCAAAGTGTGAGGTCTCATTCTTTCTGCTAATGGCTCACTCATAAGTTGCGCAAAAGTAAAAAATATATGTGAGATAAACAAAATCTATATGAAAAACTTGTGAGATAGGAGTAAAGTATTTACTTTTGCAGCGCCGCGTTACGGCCTTTTGCGGCTCATGTTTCGTGGGCTGCTGCCGTGTGTCACGCTATGTGCAGCTTGTTGGCGGCACCAGTCGTAATGCTCGCGGAAGTGGCGTAACGGCACAAAGTAGTTAATTTAAAAGTAGACAGATATAAAATATGAAACAACAAAAAGCGTTAACGCTTAAGACCCTTACCAAAAGCAACGTGTGGGAAGTCCAGGAAAATGATATTTTCAGAATGTGGGAAGCAGCAGAGAAAGATTCCGACATGAAGGACAACTGCCGTCATTACATCGACGTGATACGGAGCGCGTTTGAGATTGAAGAGGTAAAGATTGACAGGCCCGAGGTCGTGGGCAAATATGAGGCCCGCGGATTCAAGGTGGGCACGATGCGCACCGACGACAGCGACAAGACAAAGTGGGCTATAAAGAAGCGGCCTATAATGCGCGTTACCGACCTCACCTATGAGAATATAAGGCACATCACGGCTGCAAAGCTCATCGAAGTGCTCGACCGCAATTTCGGGGGAGGCTGGGATTCACTGTCGCAGAGCGTGCAGGAC
>CAVDJG010000311.1:0-1338 GCA_963609005.1 Acidaminococcaceae bacterium | reverse complement strand
ACATAATAGAGAGCGGATTCGACATAAGCACGACAACGCTTCCGAAAGACCGTTTGCACAAGGCAGGCGGAATGTATGAGAAGAAAGTTGCCGACGGATATGAGGTGCTCGAAATACAGAAAGGCAACTGGGTGGAGGCCATTTTTGCCAAGGCCAAGCCCGAGATGGAGAAAGTGCAGCCCGAAAGCGAGCCTGATGAGAAGGCAGGTCTGATTGGCGATGACGACGACGATGATGCAGATTTGCCCGAAACTCTCTACAATGAGGATGAAGACGAGGATGATGATTTCGATGAGGAGGCTCTCACCGAAGAGAGCTACCGCACTACTTTCGAAGAAGATCCGGGTGACCTTAACCTCGAAGCCGAAGGCATAAGCGACGACGAGGAATATTGACCTTAGGTGGACGGCCGTTTATTACGGCCACATGCAAAAGCCGCACAAGCGTTATGATGCTTGTGCGGCTTTTGTCTTTTGTTGCCCCGTGCCGGCAAATACGTTTCGGGCGGTTGCAGCGGCGTGGCAGTATGGCGGCGAATGTGTGCTGCCATACGAAAAAGCCACGCCGACAATGTTATTATGTCAGCGTGGCTTGTTGTTGCTAAATCTTCATATCCCGACGGTTGCGGCCGTGTGCCGCCCGTGGGATGAAAGTCTGTTGTCGAGCATTAAATCTGCTCGCTCCAGTCTTCCTGGCTCTTGCGCACATATGTCTGATAGCGCAGTTTTGCCATCTTCTCGGCCTGTGAGAACAGTTCGTCGGCCTCTTTCGGATAAGCTTTCTGCACCGAGAGGTAGCGCACCTCACCAAGCAGGAAGTCGCGGAAGTTCTCCCACTGCGGAGCTTTCGAGTCGAGCGAGAACGGGTTCTTGCCCTGTTCGGCAAGCTCGGGGTTGAAACGCCACAGATGCCAGTAGCCGCATTCAACGGCGAGTTTCTCTTCGTTCTGCGAACGTCCCATACCGCCCTTGCGCTTCAGTCCGTGGTTGATACACGGTGCGTAGGCTATTACGAGCGAAGGTCCGTGGTAAGCCTCGGCCTCGCGTATTGCCTTCAGAGTCTGGGCGTTGTCGGCTCCCATTGCAACCTGGGCTACATAGATGTATCCATAGGTTGTCTGCATGAGGCCGAGGTCTTTCTTGCGGATGCGTTTGCCTTGTGCTGCAAACTGTGCAATTGCACCGAGAGGAGTCGACTTCGACGACTGTCCGCCAGTGTTGGAGTAAACCTCGGTATCGAGCACGAGGATGTTTACGTCTTCGCCAGATGCCAATACATGGTCGAGACCGCCGTAGCCTATGTCGTAAGAAGCACCGTCGCCACCGATAATCCACTGGC
>CAVDJG010000310.1:0-2760 GCA_963609005.1 Acidaminococcaceae bacterium | reverse complement strand
CCCCTTGATGTGCTTGATTTTCAGTCTGCCCGCATTCTCAATCTGCATGTGGTAATGCGATGTTGACGTCACTTGTGTGGTGACGGTCTCGATGCTGTCGCCCTCGTATGTCACGGACATCACGGCAATGGCGCTCCGCATACCGTCCTGATAAATGAACTGCGTGTCGAAATCAAACATCAGTTTGTCGCCTTCATGGAATGTCGTGTCGGCCTCAATGTCGAATGAGAAGGAATTGGTGGCAGCATAAGGCGATAGCAGGAGTGACTGGGATGACTTCCATATGTTTGTCGTGTCTGCCGAGTTGGTTATGTCGCCATAGTCGCCCGCCCCGCTTGTGTTGATGCCAAGCGATGTGCTTTCGGCATTAAGACGGTCGGAAACTTTTGTATATATTTCCTCCAGCAGTTTGGTATGGCGTGTGTAATACACCATCGACGAGTCGAAATCACTTTCTTTTATTCCGTATTTCTCGAATATCCTTGTCTTGTAGGCTTGCATGGCAAGCGTGTCGTTTTCCTGTGTTTCTGACACTATGCATTCAGCCAGGTGATAGTCGTACAATATCTTTGCCATCATGTCCTGGCTGATGTATTTGCCTGGAACTGACGGTTTGCAAGAGAATGTCATGGCTATTACTGTGCCAATCAAGAATGTGATAATCGCCCGCATATCGTGTATGTTATTGTTTGCCGGTGAATGTAGACCGCTTATTTGTCGTTATTGTCGGCTTTTACGCTTGTTTTGTCGTGCCCACCATGCCATACCGAGCCGATTTTCTCCAGTTCGTTCCGGTAGAACAACAGCAACAATACGACTCCAACACTGATGCACGCGTCGGCAAAATTGAATACAGGAGAGAAAAATACGAACTCCTCTCCGCCGCAAAACGGCATCCACTGTGGCCATGTGGTTTGGATTATGGGGAAATAGAACATGTCAACAACCTTTCCGTGAAGGAATGTCGAGTAGCCTTCGCCAAACGGGACAAAGCTTGACACGCTGTAAGTTGTAGAGGGTTCGAATATCAGTCCATAAAACATGCAGTCAATTATATTTCCTGCTGCTCCTGCCAATACCATTGACAGACACACCAAATATCCCGTGGAGTGGTTCTGCCTCACGAGTCTGTATATAAACATTCCGATGGCAGATACGGCAATGATGCGGAAAACGCTGAGCACAAGTT
Source organism: Acidaminococcaceae bacterium (assembly GCA_963609005.1). Taxonomy (GTDB): domain Bacteria; phylum Bacteroidota; class Bacteroidia; order Bacteroidales; family Bacteroidaceae; genus Prevotella. The sequence goes on along the minus strand of CAVDJG010000310.1, from coordinate 1,571 downwards.
TGTTGAACAATGTCATGCCATAGGCCATGCCATTGTTCTCTATGAATTCTATGTAAAACCAGTCGGTGACACGTATGGCTTCGCCTAGGCTCATTGTCGTCTTCACCTCAATCTTGATAGCCTGGTCGATTATGAGGATAGCGGCAATTACTATAAGTGACAACCAACCGTCGTTAGTGTGCCTGTTCTTTATTCCGGTCATTTCTTGCGTGCGTTCTTTGAGGCCACACTAAGCGTTGCATGCGGAACGGCGCGTAGGCGCTCTTTGGGAATGAGTTCTCCCGTTATTCTGTCGATGCCGTAAGTGCGGTTTTCTATGCGTATAAGGGCTGCTTCAAGGCCTTGTATGAATTTCTGCTGGCGGTGTGCCATTTGGGCAAGGTCGTCTTTTGTCTGTGCCGAGCTGCCTTCTTCCAAAGCCTTGTAGGTTGGTGATGTGTCGTCAACATCGTTTCCGTCGGCATTACGCAGTTGTGTCATCATATCATTGAAATCACGGCGGGCCAAACGCAGTTTCTCGTTGATGATAGCCTTGAACTCTTGTAGTTCTTCATCCGTGTAACGTTTCTTTTCTGCCATAATTGTAATGTTTTTTAGGTTAATGTTTTTTTTAGTTGTTTGATGCCAGTGGCATTGTCGTGAAAAGGTAAAAAGGAAACGGACAATATGCAGTCTTTAGCTTCATATTGTTCGTTTCCTTTTGTCCTTTTTGTTTACTCGTGCGACTTGGTGATGTCTATTTTAAGTTTGAAATCGTCGAATTCCACTTCCGAACCGTTGTTTTCTCTTATTTCAATAGTGTCGGCAAGCACCTGTCCCTTTATATAGTCAGCAAAGCCATTCACGGCATTTTCGATGCTTTCATTGGGTGATATGGCGATGTTGATTCTGTCGGTGATTTCCAATCCGCTCTCCTTGCGCATGTTTTGCACGCGGTTTATAAGTTCGCGTGCCATGCCTTCGTTGCGGAGTTCGTCGTTGATTTCCACTTCGAGGGCAACTGTCAGGTTGCCTTCGTTGGTAACAAGCCATCCGGGTATGTCCTCGCTGATGATTTCCACATCGCAAGCCTCAATCTTGATGTCTTGTCCGTCAACGGATATTGACAGTTTGCCTTGTTGTTCAAGGTCGTTTATCTGTTCTTGCGACAATGTGTCCATTGTGGCGGCGATGCCTTTCATTAGCTTGCCGTATTTCTTGCCCATTGTGCGGAAATTGCACTTCACTTTCTTTACAAGCACGCCCGAACCTTCCACGAATTTCACTTCTTTGACGTTTACTTCGTTTTTCACGAGGTCTTTCACGGCTTCGATGTGCATTTTTTGTTCGGCATCGACTGTCGGAACCATTATTGCCTGAAGCGGCTGGCGCACTTTGATGTTCACCTTACGGCGTAGGGCGAGCACCATGGATGTTATCTTCTGTGCAATGCCCATGCGTGCTTCCAGAGGAGCGTCGATAAGTGAATCGTCGGCAACCGGGAATTTGGCAAGGTGCACCGAACACATGTTTTCTGTGCCAGTAGCCTTTGTCAGGTCGGTGTACAGTTGGTCGGCATAGAACGGGGCGAA
>CAVDJG010000309.1:0-2766 GCA_963609005.1 Acidaminococcaceae bacterium | reverse complement strand
GCGTGAGCCGCGACGGCGGTTTTGAGATTTCGGGCGACTTGCCGGGCCGCACCGCCGCCCTGCTCGAGAACGCGCCTGCCGACGGCAGCGTGGCGGGGGCTGCTCCCGTGGTGCTCACCACGGCGGGGGCCGAGGCCGACCAGCAGCCTCTGCTCACCTCGCGGCAGCGCACCTCGACCATGGGCACGATTGATCAGGGGGCAGGCGGATGGGCCATTGTCGATGCTCTGGCCCACCGTCTGGCCGACGCGGTGAACGAGGCGGTGGAGAAAATGCCGCAGGGCGAGGCCCGGGCAAGCATAGGCGCACGATCGGGCGAGGCCATCGTGCCGGGCCAGCACCGCCACCGCGACATGGCAACGGGCAAGATTACCGACGAACCTGCGGCCGACGTGCACATTCCGGTGGTGCGTCTGCAAGTGGGCGGCGTGACATTTGCCGGCGTGGGGGCCGACCTCGGGGCGAGCATAGGCACTGCCTTGCGATGCAACGCCTCCAACGCGCAGACAATGATCATAACGTGCATTGCCGGAAACGTGGGCTATGTGCTGCCCGACCCGATGTATGCCCGCTACACCCACGGGGTGATGGGGTCGCCGGTGAGGGCAGGATTTGCACAAAGCGCACTGATCGAAGAAATGGGCAAACAATAGCACCGCTATCGGACAAAGCTATTCCATAGAACCGTTTTATAACCATTATTTAACAACAAACCTAAAAAAAACGCATGAGAAAAATGAAATTCATCGCAGCCCTCGCCTTCGCGGCAATGGCTGCACTGGCAAAGGCAGCGTCGGGCACGGGCTACACATCGGCCTATGTGGCGCTCGGACGCCAGCACGCAGTGGTTTACCAACCCGTGAAGAAATCAAACAAAAGTGCCGTGGGCATCGTGGTGATGCACTCCAACGACAATTACATGGGCTTCGTGGCCAACCCTGAGCTTGCCAAACGGGGCTACACCGTGATGGCAACAATTCCCGCCGAGGGCGACATCATGGACTCGAAGCTCATAAGCATAAAGAACTGTGTTGACTATCTGCGCCGCCAGCCCGGCATAAAGAAGGTGTTGCTGCTCGGACATTCGGGCGGGGCCACGGTGATGACGGCCTATGAAATGATTGCCGAACAGGGCGTGCACGCTCTCGACGGCAAGATGTTCAACGACTACCGCGAAGACCTCTCGCACCTTACCAAGGCCGACGGGATGCTGCTGCTCGATGCCAACTACGGCAACTCGATAATGCGCCTCGTGAGCCTCGATCCCAACATGCGATCCAACGGGCGCGGAACGGGCGTGAACTGCCGCCTCAACCTCGCCGACCCTGCCGTGGGCTACAACCCCGACGGCACGTCAAACTATTCTGAAGCGTTTGTGAAAGAATATGCGCAGGCACAACGCGCGCGCCTCGACGACCTCACGAGCGATGCCTTCAACCGCCTCGCGCTCATAAAGCAAGGACGCGGCGACTTTGCCGATGACGAACCGTTTGTGGTGGCCGGGGCCAACCAGATAAGGTTCTTCAACAAGCTCTTCCCGCAAGACCTGCGTCTGTTGTCGCACACCAAGCACGCCTGGCCGCTGCTGCACGGCGACGGCAGCGTGACAACCGAGGTGGTGCGATCGGTGCGCGCGCCGATGAAAGCCGATGCCAAGAGCGACGGCCTCGACGCAGCCATGACTACAACGGTGCGCGGTTTTCTCTCGGCATGCGCCATACGCACTACCGACGAGTTCACGATAGGCGCCGACGGATTCAGAGGCATCGACTGGACGTCGAACATAAACAACCCCATAGGCAACGCCGAAGGCATTGCCGTGCCCACGCTCATGATGGGAATGACCGGCAGTTGGGAGTATCTCGCGGCCGAGGAAATATATGCCCACATCGCATCGGCCGACAAGCAGATGGCCTTTGTGGAAGGTGCTTCGCACATGTTCTTTGCCGACCCCGATGCCGAGAAATACAACAACACACGCTATGGCGACACGGTGAAAGCCCTGTTCGACTATGTTGACCGGTGGATAAGCGCGAAAGGGCGCTTCATGTAACATGCACACACAGAGAGCGAAAGCAATCCTTAAACCAAAACATTAACCATAAAACCTTATAAGCATGACACTTTCAAAATCATTCACAGTAATCGCCGCAGCAACGATGCTGCCCGGATGCCTGATGGCGCAGGACGTGATACAGAAAGACTCGGTGGTGAACACCAAGGAAGAGAAAAACCGCAACGTGATGCTCAACGCCTCGGCCACCGACCAGCCGCGCCAGATAAACGTGGGACTGCCCGGCACGCGCAGCGCAACGATATTCGAGGACGGCATTCCGGTGTCGTATTTCTTCTGGCCCGACATGCCGTTCTACTCGTGGTATGGCGGGGCCACCTACGGCAAGACATCGGTGATGAGCCTCTCAGAGGGAGCCATACAGTATGGCGAGGTGAGCTACATAATCGACAGCCACAACCGCTACTCCACCGACCGCTTCGGCGGACTGGTGCAGTATCAGGCCAACCACTTCGGCCGGCAGTCGCTCGACGCGGCCTTAACAGGCCCTATGGGCCACGGATGGGGCTACACGATCAGCACACACCAGGTGTGGGATCCCGGCACATACAACACGCAGGCGGCACAACTGCACAACCGCACGCAGTCTTACAAGATAGGTTTCGACAAGCACTTCGCAGGCGGACGCGGATCGATGAGCCTGCTCTACCAGTTTGCCCGCTATGTGAACAACAGTTCCGACTATGCCCCGT
>CAVDJG010000308.1:0-2785 GCA_963609005.1 Acidaminococcaceae bacterium | reverse complement strand
GAGTAATGAAAGCTCTGCCTACAGGTGTCAATTCCAGAAAATCTTCATTTAGGCAGAAAGCAAGTTGTTTCGCATAAACATTTCGGCTATCCTGTCCAAGTATTTGCGTCAGTCGATTCAGACAGAATGAGCCGCTATATCCACCTATAGCAATGTATTTAGCTGCCAGTTCTTTGGGAGGAAGAACATAGGTGAACTCTTCAGAAAAGCGGTCGCGACCTATATATGATTGCAAGAAATGGGAAGTCTTTCCGACATTATAACTGATACCTTTGCTGCTCATGCTTTGAGCCGATATGCCAAATCCTTTATATCCAACGCCATCGAGCATGCGGCTACGCAAATATGAACTGATGCCCATATCCTGTGTGTCCTTGGAAAATGTGTTATGCCCGAAACGAGCGTGATAACCCATTGACACAAGACCGTCATAGAGGAAAGAATAAGACTGATACAATTCTTTTTTGGACATATGAGCCACATCGTGAATCATGTTTGTGCGGAGTTCATAGAGTGTAACCTGTTCTGGATCGAGGAAACGAATGGCCTCCAAGTCCGCCTGGAAAGTTTTAAACGACTGACCTTTTAGTCCATACATGAGATCAAGGTTTATTTTTTCTATTCCTTTTCCGTGAAGCATTTCCAGTGTATGTTGCATTTGTTGTAAGGTCTGCGAATAACGATGGTTCTGCTTTAGCACTTCTATGTTGGTGGATTGTATGCCAAGAGACATGCGATAGATGCCAGCATCAACAATAGCTTTAGTCTTTGATTCGTCAATAGTATCGAACGTGGCTTCTATACTCGGCTCAAAGTTCGCTGTTGTTTCTATTTTGCTGATGGTCTCTGCAACCGTATTCAACAAGAAGGACAGAGGCTTTGCTGACAAGGCCGTAGGAGTGCCGCCACCTATATCAAATCCTCTAAGCGTGATATTTGGGTGGTTGGAAACAAATGTATCGACATCCTTCTTGATGGTTTGCACATACTTTTCCTGCATGTTCTTATCCGGACAAACCATACGAGTATATTCACAGAATGAGCAGAGACGCTTGCAGAAAGGAATGTGGATATAGAATGACAGTTCTTTGTCATAAGCAAATGATAATGGCCGGTCCACACGATAATGTGCCCAATCAACAGGATTGACTGGATACGATGTGTTCCATATAGGATTGTCTTTGCGCTGTTCAAACAATTCTTTGATATCCATTGCTCAATAAATTATGTTGTCGTCATGAAATCCTTGTCGCAGATATTGGCCGTCATAGACCAACGATGACTCACTGTATTGTGGATTTGCGTAGTTGCGCATATAGATTTCGAGCACCTTCAAATCTTTATTGTAAAGATAATTGCTGCACTTGCAGTCCGTTCCTCTGCTCATCGACTTGGTGAAGTAAACATGCGGAATATCATCTATGTGTATATCCTCCAAGTCAACAAAATGTTCACGGCAAAAGTCATTGATTTTCATCAGAGCAACAAATCCTATGCGCCTAATGTTCAAATCCAAAGCGAAGTCAAGCATCTTGTGCGCTTCCTCAGCATTGTCGATGTAACCGGCCACAAGGTTGCAACTGGCATTGACCTTTTGCAAGTTGATTCCTGCAAAATTCAATGCGCTTGCAGGAATGGTGCACCCATATAATTCTGACAACTTGCCAAGGTCGTAATGATGTAACGACATTGATATACTGTCCCATCGCGGATGCTGCATTAGTTGTTGCGACTGGGGCAGTAACCCATTGGTGTTCAGATGAAGGTGTAGGTCACGAAATTCCGGTTTTTCCATTTTTAGCAAGATGGTTTCAATCAAAGGCTGCACGACCGATGGCTCACCACCCGTGATGTTCAACCGATTTACTCGAATGCCACTTTCACGTAACAATTGTATTGCCGCAACCAACTTCGCCACGTTGAAACTATTGTCTCCATGTTTGCATCCCGCATTGCTGCAAAAAAGGCAGTGAGCATTACAATCATTCGTAACCTTTACAAAGAGGTTGACAAATGGGGTTATACGTTCCAATTGTAAGTTGCCAAATTGACAACCGAACTCCTTCACTGCAATTTTCTTATTTTGGAAATCAACGAGCATTTCTTCTTTTTTTCTTCATTCGTTCCCTGTTTTAAGGGGATATACTTTTTTATAAATGTCATTTTCTCTTTTTCCGTCTCAAAGTAGAGCTTCCCTTCTCTATAGGAATACACAGGAAGACTGTAGTCTTGGCGAGGTATGTAATATCCGTTCCCTCTGTCATCATCTATATGGATATAGTTCTCGTCAGAGTTGAGCAACTCACTTGCGAAGCGCATTTCAAACTCTTGACTTCCTCTATTATCGCCACACCATTTTTCAATATGTCTTCCATTTATACGGAAATTCGGGCCATAAATAGGTTCATCAACCTGCCATCTCGTTCCCATTAGGTAAGGATCGCATCCAATGTATCCATACGAGTGGCGTATCAGTTCGGTTATACCATATTTGCCCAATGCTTTTTGATACCTACCCATCAAAACTTCTTCCAAAAGCTCATTGTCCATTTGACCATTGGGGGCTATATGATTCCAGTCATGATGTAAGAAACATCGTAAAAAGTCTATGGGGAAGAAATCAAAGCCAAAGTAATAATTCTGGTCATTTGAACTACAGTGGCTTACAGGAATACTTTCCAAATCTCTTCTTATGTCATCGTAATTCTTGTAGCGGCGGAAGTCGTTCAAGAACTGAATGTATTTAACAATCTTGCTTACAGAATACTTGTACATAACATCATAC
>CAVDJG010000307.1:0-2797 GCA_963609005.1 Acidaminococcaceae bacterium | reverse complement strand
GTGACCGTTACGCCCTTGCAGGGCTTGGTGCTCATCATTCCAATTTATTGTTATCAGGAAAAATCCAAAACAACAAATAATATTATATGCTCGCATACTGATATAATGATACATCGTTTGCCAATGTCAACTTATGAAAACGGCGATTTGCTTGCAAACGCTTGCGCCCTACATTACCTTTGCGCCTGCCTGTAATGGCGGCGTTCTTTGACATTCTTACATTTTATTATTGGCTTATATCTGGCCGATGCCCTCTCTTTTGGGCAGATGTCAAGTGGTTTTATGGGGACCGGAATGCTGCGCATGGGCCATGATGTGCGATTATTTGGTGTAAATAAGTTATATTTCACAAATAAGCGTTAACTTTGCGCTTGGATAACTAATGTAGATGATTTCTACGATTAACAACAAATATATTTAAGGTAATATGATGATACGTCAGTTGGCCATAATCTTTGGCTGCCTCGCGTTGGGCGAGTTTCTCATCTGGCTCACCCATATCCCGCTTCCTTCGAGCATTGTAGGTATGCTGCTTCTCACGCTGCTGCTGAAATTGAAGGTTATACGTTTGGAATGGGTGCGCAGTATTTCCGATTTCCTCGTGAGCAACATCGGTTTCTTTTTCGTTCCGCCCGGCGTGGCCATAATGCTCTATTTCAATATAATCAAGGCACAGTTTCTGCCCATTGTCGTGGCGTCGGTAGTGTCAACGGTGCTCGTGCTCGCCGTTACGGGTTGGGTGCACCAGTGTTACAGCAAGGCCCGCGACAAGGCAAAGGACATGCACGCCCATGCAGGCGACGGCAGACAAGGTGACGCAGATAGCTCAACCGAAGCCTGAAAACAACCGTGCTGCCTTAGGGCTATCGGCTGTTAAAGCAACTAAGACAATATTCTGAATACATTGAAAAGAACAAACAAGAGAATAGAATGAGTTATTTTTCAAACGAGTTTTTCCTTATAGCACTCACCTTCGGCACCTATTTTCTGGGCAAACTGCTGCGCCGTTACACCGGTTGGGTGATTATGAACCCCATACTTGTATCGATTTGCTGCATCATTGCGTTTCTCAAGCTTACCGGCGTGAGCTATGAAACCTACAACGAAGGCGGGCGAATGATTGAGTTCTGGCTTCGTCCGGCGGTTGTGGCACTTGGTGTGCCGCTCTACATGCAGCTCTCGACAATAAAGAAACAGCTCACGCCCATATTGCTTTCAGAGCTTGCCGGCTGCGTGGTGGGCGTGGTGTCGGTGGTTTACATAGCCAAGGTCATGGGCGCATCACGCGAGGTTATACTCTCGCTTGCATCGAAATCGGTCACTACGCCGATAGCCATGGAGGTGACAAAAGCCGTGGGCGGCATACCTTCGCTCACCGCTGCAGTGGTGGTGTGCGTGGGGCTTATGTGCGCAGTGTGCGGCTACCGCACCATGGGCTTTGCCCGCGTGAAGTCGCCTGTGGCACAGGGCTTGTCGATGGGCACCGCTGCCCACGCCATAGGCACGGCCACATCGATGGACCGCAGTCAGGTGCATGGAGCCTATGCCAGTCTCGGGCTTACGCTCAACGGCATATTCACATCGCTACTCACACCCTCGATAATACCGCTTCTCGGCATATCATGAGCGGCCGGCACGACATTATTGCAGCCTACAACTACCGACATTATTGCGATGCCGAGGTTGTGGGCTGCGGTGTTTATGGGGCCTTTATGTGGCATTGCATCTGCATTTAGGTAACAAATTGAAACTTGGCGGTGTTGAATACTGCGCAAAAACTGTGCTATATGACAGTTATGTAAAGTCGAGTTTGCAAACAGTAACCCTGTAACAATCTATATTTCAATAAATTTGAATAAGGATGTGAAAAATAATTAATTTATTGTTTCTGTTTGTTGAAATTGTGATTAAACATGCTAAATTTGCGGATGTTATAGAAAACTTAGGCCCATTTTGGCATAATGTTTAGATTTGTTTTAGTAGATTAGTTTTTAAGTAGTTTGTTTTTGGAAATCGTGTGTCGTGAGACATGCGATTTTTTCGTATGCAGAAAGATTGCGGTGGCCGAAAAGATAAAATCATGCAGCAATGCCGCTATGTGACGTTTTTTTTATAATTTCGCATTATGAAAAATTATTATAGCGTGAAACTGATTGTGCTCTTTGCCATAATCTTCGCCGGAACATGGGCGCTCACCGAGTCGCTGCCTATCGCGGCAGGAGTGATGATAGTTGTGCTCGTGGCCGACAGACTGATTAAGAAATGGGCCGACCGGAACGACAAGAAATATTTCGGGTGAGCGGCCAATCATTGTCAACCCTCTGAACTGCACCTAAACCCTACCAAAACATAAACTGCGTGGAACAATTAATAAAACTGTATGAGAAATGGCAGGGCCACAGCCCCGCGAAAACCGAGCGCATGAAAGGCGCGGGGAGCAACCGTGAGTATTACCGATTCAGCGCCGACGACGGCAGCACCGTCGTCGGGGTGATAGGCACAAGCCGCGACGAAAACCACGCCTTCATTTATCTTGCAGGACATTTCGCGCAGAGGCAACTGCCCGTGCCGCGTGTGCTGGCCGCTACCGACGACGGACTGCGCTATTTGCAGACCGACTTGGGCAACGTGTCGCTGTTTGATGCCATAGCCGGAGGAAGGCAGGCCGGAGGCCGTTATAACCAGCGCGAGAAGCAACTGCTGAAAGCGGCAATACGCCAACTGCCCAACATACAGATACGCGGAGCACGCGGTCTTGACTGGGCCAACTGTTACCCGCAGCCGGAATTTGCCGAGG
>CAVDJG010000306.1:0-2807 GCA_963609005.1 Acidaminococcaceae bacterium | reverse complement strand
ATATATAATAGGTGTAGACGGCTGTTTCAATTGCACACGGCAGCACACCGGCATCCGTCGAAAGCCTTTTGTTGACAACTGGCAACCACTTGTTAAAATAGTATTAGTGTTTATTGGAATTTATGCGTATCTTTGTGCAAAATCTTCAACCGACAACACAAAGCCTTGAAAAGGTTTTTGTCAAACAATCAAACAAAATGAAAAATAACTGGAAACACTTGATCGTTGCATTGTTCGCCTTGCCTTTATGCACGACGGCACAAGCAGAAAAGCTGAGTTTATCGACACCTACGACATCAATAGTTGTCGATGCCACAAAGGGCGAACCACTGAAGTTTGTCTATTATGGTTGCAGGCTGTCGGCAGCCGACATCGAGAACCTGACATTCGGCAATCCCAAAACCCACGAAGCCTACCCCACATTCGGGTTGAGCGGTGCGGCAGAGGCAGCTTTGTCGGTGCGTCATGCCGATGGAAACCTCACACTGAAATTAGGGGTTGAGAACGTAAGCCGTGAGCAAGACAGCCATTCACAGACACTGCGCATAAAGATGAAGGACTTGGTTTATCCGCTTTATGTCACCGTGTGCTACCGTGCCTACTCTGATGTGGACATCATAGAGAACTGGACAGAGATTTCAAACGAAGAAAACAAGGTTGTCACACTGCGGCAGTTTGCCTCATCTTATCTCCCAATCAGGCGTGGCGACGTGTGGGTTTCACACCTGTACGGGTCGTGGGCCAACGAAGCCCAGGTGAGCGAAGAACCGCTGAAGCCTGGCACTCTTGTAATTGAAAACCGCGACGGAACACGAAACGCACACACATCGCACGCCGAAGTGATGCTTTCGCTCGACGGCAAAGCCCACGAAAACGAAGGCAGTGTCATAGGCGCAGCCTTATGCTATAGCGGCAACTACAAGCTCCGCATCAACACCAATGACAGCGAATACCACCAGTTCTTTGCGGGAATCGACGAATACAACTCCGAATACCGTCTGCGCAAAGGCGAGAAATTCGTCACACCCGCCACGGCGTTTTCATACAGCAACGAGGGATTGAGCGGCGTGAGCCGCAATTTCCACAAATGGGGACGCAAATATATGCTGGCCCACGGAGACAAGCAACGCAAGATATTGCTCAACAGTTGGGAAGGCGTTTACTTCGACATAACAGAAGAACGCATGGCACAAATGATGGCCGACATTGCCTCGATGGGCGGCGAACTGTTTGTAATGGACGACGGATGGTTTGGCGACAAATATGAGAGAAACACCGACAACTCGTCGCTTGGCGACTGGGTGGTTGACACAAAGAAACTGCCCAATGGCATTGACGGACTTATTGCAGAAGCCAAGAAAAACAACATAAAGTTCGGAATATGGCTTGAGCCTGAAATGACCAACACCACAAGCGAGCTGTTTGAGAAGCACCCCGACTGGGTGATAAGGGCTCCGCGCCGCGAACTTGTGCTTGGACGCGGCGGCACGCAGTTGGTGCTCGACCTGTCGAACCCGAAAGTGCAGGATTTCGTATTCGGTGTCGTTGACGACATAATGACCAAACATCCCGGAATAGACTATATAAAATGGGATGCAAACATGGACATGAGCAGCTATGGATCACAATATCTGTCGGCTGACGAACAAAGCCACATCAACATTGAATATCATCGCGGCTTCGTGAATGTGTGCAAGAAGATAAGGGAGAAATATCCCGACCTCACGATACAGGCGTGCGCAAGCGGCGGCGGCAGGGCCAACTGGGGTGTACTGCCTTATTTCGACGAGTTTTGGGTGAGCGACAATACCGACGCCCTGCAACGCATATACATGCAATGGGGCACTTCATATTTCTATCCGGCAATAGCCATGGGGTCGCACATCAGTGCCGCTCCCAACCACCAGACATTCCGCACAATACCGCTGAAGTTCCGCATTGACGTTGCAATGAGCGGCCGCCTCGGCATGGAGATACAGCCCAAGAACATGACCGACGACGAAAAAGAATTGTGCAAACGCGCAATCTCTGCCTACAAACAGATACGTCCGGTGGTGCAATTCGGCAACATCTACCGTCTGTTGTCGCCCTACGACCATCTCGGAGCAGCATCGCTCATGTATGTAGACGACACGAAATCGAAAGCCGTGTTTTATTGGTGGAAAACCGAAACGTTTGTTAACCAGCACATACCGCGCGTGAAAATGGCCGGGCTCGATCCCAACAAGCAGTACACCGTGAGCGAACTTGTGCGCATCGACAACAAACCGTTAAGTTTTGAGGGGAAGACTTTCAGCGGAGAATACCTAATGAACAACGGTCTGGAAATACCCTACACACACGATGTTGACTACAACAAACTCAACGACTATTCAAGCAGAGTGCTTTTGGTAGAAGCAAAATAACCGAGAAGTGAACCACACGAAAAGAGCCGGCAACGCATCATAGCATCGCCGGCTCTTTTTTGTGTGGCTGACAAATTGGCTCATCCAAACAGAATGGCCAGGGTTTCCAAAACTCCATATATAAGCATGTTTCGCGAGTTTTCGCCAAGAATGGCGTTCAAAGCCCTACCCTTGCCTATTCTCTTCATCCTAAGATAGGTTCTTGCATGCAGCGGCAGATACAGCAGCGGCAAGAAAGAAACGATGCTTAACGCTTGCCAACGACATGCGACATTGACAATTACCGCACAAAACGGAAGCGCGAGAAACAGCATTTCGGCCGGTCGGCGGCCAATCCGCACTACCAATGTATTCTTGCCCGAACGCCTATCGTTGTCAACGTCACGGTAATTGTTCACCAAC
>CAVDJG010000305.1:0-2830 GCA_963609005.1 Acidaminococcaceae bacterium | reverse complement strand
AGTTCACCGTGTGGGGATTGGTGGCATAGGTCACGGGCAGACCGTTCTCCAGCACGTTGACATCGGCCGAAGGCAAACCAATCTGTATTTCGCGCGGACCGTTGGCGCTCGAGGCGTTGAGCATCACGTTGCGGTCGCCTTCTTCTTTCTTCGACGAACCGTTGTCCTTGGTTTGTGCGTGTGTGCCAATAGCCAGCATCGAGGCTGCGGCCAACGCACCGTACTTAATTGAATGGTTGAAATTCATAGCGATTGAATTGTGGTTTAAGTTTACTGTTTATGTTGTTTCGGTTTTTAGGCGGCCGCCCTTTCGCGGCCTTTTCTTTCGGTCGATGCAAAGGTAGGCAGCGCCAATCAAAACGCCCGAAAATAATAGTGCATGGGAGTGCAAATATGTTTCATGCAACATTTTTACAGCGAAATGCACGATTTTTGCAATCGCCAACCCTGAGAATTGCGCGTGAAAACGCCGCACCATTCCCGCTACGCCAAACAATAGTGCCGCGGCCAACAAAGCCTTTCTTTTTGCATAAGTTTGGCATTTCCGGCAAAAAATGCTAACTTTACACCAAATCTGCATATTACAAGTATTCTAAACAAAAAAGCAAACTATATGAAAAACTTAAATCTAATGGCTGTCGGCATTGCCTTGGCCGCCTCGTCGCTGGCTGTCAATGCCCAGGAAAAGAGCGACCAGAGTTTCGTGCACGAACAGTCGGAAGCGTCGGACTATGTGTGGCCCGACGACCCTCAGGTTGTGCAAAACCTGAAACACTGGCAAGACCAGAAATTCGGAGTGCTCATGCATTGGGGACTTTACAGTCAGGTGGGCACGGTGGAGTCGTGGTCGATATGCTCGGAAGACTGGATTCGCCGCGAACGCTTCGACGACTACGAAAAAGACAAGCAGTGGTATTGGAGCCAGAAAGACTCGCTCAACCCCGTGAAATTCGACCCCTCACTCTGGGCCGACGTGATGAAGAAAGCCGGAATGAAATACATGATATTCACAACGAAGCACCATGACGGCTTCTGCATGTTCGACTCCAAATACACCGATTTCTCGATTGCCCACGGACCGTTTGCCAACAACCCGCGCAAGAACGTGGCCAAGGAAGTGTTTGATGCCTACCGCAAGCAGGGATTTATGATAGGATGCTATTTCTCTAAACCCGACTGGCACTCAAAGTGGTTCTGGAACCCGTATTACGCCACGCCGCGCCGGGGCATAAACTACAACCCCGAGCAGCATCCCGACTGGTGGCAGAACTATGTCAAGTACACACAGAACCAGCTTTCTGAACTTACCACCGACTATGGCAAGCTCGACATTCTGTGGCTCGACGGCGGATGGATAACCGGCGAGCAGGTGGGGCTCGACTCACTGCTCGTTGAAGCACGCAAGCGCAACCCGGGGCTCATCAGCGTCGACCGCACCATACGCGGACGCAACGAGAACTACCAGACTCCCGAGCAGGGCATTCCGCAGCGCCAGCTCAACATCCCCTGGGAGAGCTGCATCACGCTCAGCCATGCCTGGGGCTACATTCCCGGAGCCAAGTTCAAGTCGGCTGCAAAGGTGGTGGGCATTCTTTCTGAAATCGTGGCAAAGGGCGGATGCCTTGCCTTGGGCGTAGGCCCCACGCCGGAAGGCACGATACAGCCCGAAGTGCAGAAAATACTGATCGAGATAGGCAAATGGCTCAGCCACAACGGCGAGGCCATCTACAACACCGTCACCACTCCCCACTACAACGACGGCAAGGTGTGGTTCACCGCATCGAAGAACGGCAAGACACAATATGCCATATATGCCATTGCCGACGATGAGCAGCTTCCGGCCACGGTGACGTGGACTGTGAACCGCCCGAAAGGAAAACTCACGCTGCTCAACACCGGCAAAACAGTGAAATATACCGTCGATGGCGATCGCGTGACGGTGAAAATCCCCGCAGGAATAAAGGCCGAACCGCTGGCCTTCAAGTTCAACAAATGATGCACCAAAACATTACTGTAACCAAATGCAACACACAAGATACGGATTTCTTGCCATGACGCTTGCCGCAACACTCGCAGCTGCGCCGGCAATGGCAAAGGACAATAATAAAAAAGTGAAGGCCGTTGCGGCCGCAACACCTATATACCGTCAGGCATCGCGCCCCGTTGAGGAGCGCGTGGCCGACCTCATGTCGCGCATGACCGTTGAGGAGAAGATAGCGCAACTGTGTTGTCCGCTCGGATGGGAAATGTACAACAAGACGGGCGACAAGACGGTGGAACCGTCGGAGAAATTCACTAAACTGATGGCGAAGGCTCCCGTGGGATCGCTTTGGGCAGTGCTGAGGGCCGACCCGTGGACACGCAAGACGCTCGAGACCGGACTTTATCCCGAATTGGCGGCCAAGGCTCTCAATGCCTTGCAGAAATATGCGGTGGAAAAGACACGCCTCGGCATTCCTATTTTCTTTGCCGAGGAAACGCCGCACGGCCACATGGCCATCGGAACAACCGTATATCCCACCGGACTGTGCTGTGCCAGCACCTGGAACCCTGCTCTGATGCAGGCCATGGGCGATGCCATGGGCACCGAGGTGCGTTCGCAGGGCGGCAATGTGGGCTACGGACCGGTGCTCGACGTGGCCCGCGAACCGCGCTGGTCGCGCATGGAAGAGGGCTACGGCGAAGACCCTTGGCTCGCAGCTGTGCTCGGCACATCGGTGGTGCAGGGCATGCAGGGATGCGTTAACGACGGCAAGCACGTGTTCTGCACGCTGAAACACCTCGCCGCCTACGGTGTGCCCGAGGGCGGACACAACGGTGGCATTGTGCG
>CAVDJG010000304.1:0-2835 GCA_963609005.1 Acidaminococcaceae bacterium | reverse complement strand
CTGCTCGGAAGGTTCTTCCAGTAGTTAGGCTGCGGGTTCTCGGTGTTGCTGTAGTTGAGCTTCGTGCTCTTGTACATGCTGTATTTGCCGAAGAGCGATGTGGTGAGCTTGGAGTTGTCGTTCATTTTCCAGTCCCAGGTGAGTATCGCGCTCGGCGAGAAATCGTTGACAATGCGCGAGTTGCGCTTCTTGCCGTTCTGGTAGCCCCAGTAGGGGTTGTAGTAGCGGTCGTTGGCAAGCCAGTATGCCTCGTCGGTTCCGGCTCCCTGCGATGCGCGCTCGGTGGGGTTGCCCCATGTAGAGAAAGCTATGCTGTGGCGGCCGTTGGCCAACACCTTCTGCAGTCCGAGGAAATATGAAAGCGAGTTGTAGAAAGTGCCCTCCACATAGCCTTGGTTGGCCCATCGGTAAGACACTCCTGCGCTGAACGCCCACCCCTTGTCGGTGAGCCCGGTGTTGTAGCTGTACATTCCGCGCAGTGTGTAGTTGCGGTTTGCCCCGCTCAGTGTTATGCGGTGCCCGGATGCCATTGCTGCCGGACGGAAATTGTAGTTGTTCACACCGCCCATTTCGTTGAAAGCGAATGCATTGCTTTCGAATGGCAGCGAAAATTCCTTGTTGCGTGTCTGGTTGTTAAGACCTCCTACGAGGGTGTAGCGGAACTGGCCGTTCTCGATGTCGTTCATGGGCACGCCGTTGATGTAGACGCCGTTGAATTTCTGGTCGAACGCGCGGTAGCGGAAGCGTACCGGCGAGAAAAGGTAGCCCACCTCGTTGGCGTAGATGTTGGTGTTTGAACTGATGAGTGTCACGTTCTGCGACATGTCGTCGTCTTCTCCCAGCTGCGCTTCGGTGAATGTGAATGCCGATTCGCTCATAGCGTCACTCACGTGCGCCAGTGAGTCGGTCTGTGCATAGGCCAAAGGAGCGTAGCACATGGCAATCACTGCTAAATTAAGCTTTTTCTGCATGTGGTAGTAAATTATGTAATTTTAATATCTTTTGCAAAGTAAAGAAATTAATTCTGATAAAAAAAGTTTTTAATGTTATTTTTTGGTTAAAGCACTTTGCTGCAACAGTTTTGGCACGCATAAGTGGGAAAACAGTGAACCGCAGTGCATAAATGATGCATGCTTATAGGCTTTGTGCGTGCCGGTTTTGTGCATATGCCGTGTGAAGAAGGCCTCGCCGGCGGCTTGTTGCATGCGGTGTGCGTGTGTGCACCATACGCAGCACGCTCGTGCGGCAGATGCAGGATGTTGCCATCAAGACTTGTCCAATTGGATAATGAATAGTAAACCGGCGCTGATTAAATTGTTGTGAAAATGCGATTTTGGCGTTTCATTTGCCAAATTTTCAGATTAATTGGAGTAAATTTGCAGTCGTAACACGCCTAATGGTATGTTACGCCCCTAAACACAGTAGGGCTACGTCAACCGAAACAATACATTAAAAATATGCAAAGTATAAGAAAAACAATGCTCCTTGCGGTAATTCTTCTCGTCGCACTTGGGGCTTCGGCACGCCAGTTTGCCGTGTATGCAGTGGGTTTCTACAATCAGGAAAACCTCTTCGACACCAATCACGACGAAGGAAAGAACGACTACGATTTTCTTCCTACAGGTTCTTACCGATGGAACGAACTTAAATACACCCACAAGCTGCACAACATGGCGCGTGCCCTTGCCGACCTTGGCACCGACAAGTTGCCCGGCGTGGGATGTGCCATAATAGGCATGAGCGAGGTGGAGAACGCCAAGGTGCTTGACGACCTTACTGCTGAGCCTGAACTCAAGGCGAGAGGCTATAAGTATGTGCATGTGGAAGGTCCCGACAAGCGCGGCATCGACTGTGCAATGCTCTACAACCCGAGCCTGTTCACGGTGGAGGGCGTGAAGCTGCACCCTTATGTTACCGAGGAGGCAAAGGACAGCAATTTCATAACGCGCGGTTTCCTCGCAGTGAGCGGCACTCTCGCAGGCGAACATCTCACCGTGATTGTGTGCCACTTGCCGAGCCGTTTCTCGTCGTCATACTATCGTGAACTGGGCGCACGGCAGGTGCGTGCCATAAAAGACTCGCTGATGCAGGCCGACAGCAACCGCAAGGTGATTGTCATGGGC
Organism: Acidaminococcaceae bacterium; assembly: GCA_963609005.1. Classification (GTDB taxonomy): domain Bacteria; phylum Bacteroidota; class Bacteroidia; order Bacteroidales; family Bacteroidaceae; genus Prevotella. The sequence continues at coordinate 712 of CAVDJG010000304.1, read as the reverse complement.
GACATGAACGACGACCCCACCGACAAGAGCATGCACGAGGCTTTGTCGGCAAAGGCAGACATCAACAAGGTGGGCAGCGGCGACATGTACAACCCGTGGTACAACATTCTTGCAAAGGAAGGGCGCGGCACACTGTGCTACAACGGTTCGTGGAACCTCTTCGACCAGATTGTCATGACACCAAACATGATTAACAAAAACGGCGTGAAGGATTTCACAACGCTCAAATACTGGTCGTGCCAGATATTCACACGGCCTTATCTGTTGCAAACCGAAGGTAAATACAAGGGCTACCCCAAGCGCACCACGGCAGGCGGCGTGTGGCAGGACGGCTATTCCGACCACTTGCCCGTAGTGGCCTATCTGGTGAAGGAAAAGAAATGAACCGGCGGCAGGACGCCGTTTCTCAGGCAACGGCCCGCACATTGCCTGACTGTGGGGTAGGGGTGCCGGTGGAAAGGCATCCCTTCGAACCGTTTCTCCCGGCCGGATGCCGTATGCTCATGCTCGGGAGCTTTCCACCGGCGCAACGCCGTTGGGCAATGAAATTCTATTACCCCAATTTCACCAACGACATGTGGCGCATATTCGGACTGTGTTTCTTCGGCGACAAGGATCGTTTCATCGACATGGACGCGAAAACCTACCGCCTTGCCGACATCGTTGATTTCCTCACGTCGCACCGCATAGGGATGTATGACACGGCTTGTGC
>CAVDJG010000303.1:617-2835 GCA_963609005.1 Acidaminococcaceae bacterium | reverse complement strand
TGCGTAGTCAACGACAACGGCGAGAAGCGCAAGGACATGACCGACGGCGACGTGCTGTTCGTCATCGACTACAACCACTACTGCCACAGAGACCGCGACCTCTCGCCGGCCGAACTGTTCTGAAACACCGGGACACAAGCACTCCACACACCCCGATGAACGACATTCCACGACAACACGTCCATGGCACACACGCCACGGCCTATGCCACAGTATGCCCCGACGACGGCATCACCGGCATAGGGCGTGCATGCCGTGGGCTTTTTCCGCACGGCATCTGCACCGGCAACATTGCCGCACTCATAAGGCAGGCAGCGCAAGACGGCACTGGCGAGATAACACTTCCCGACATAGCCGACAAGACCTACGCCGCGCCAAATGCACGCGGCGCTAACACACAGGTGACGAGCGCATTTGCCATCGACCCGATAATTGCCGACCTGCACCGGCTCAACAAACAACCGGCCACGGCACAAGGCAATGCATTGCCGCTGCAATGCAGTCAGCAAAACCCTACCCTACACATTGCCCCTGAATTTCTGCGGCAGGAGAAGCTGCGCCTCATGCGTGCGGCGTTTGACGAAGCAGGCGAGGCAACCGTAAAGTCGCAGGCATTCAAGTCATTCCTTTCCGACAACAGCAAATGGCTCGTGCCACACGCGCAATACAGCTATCTGCGCGATGCCTACCGCACATCGCGTTTCGAGGATTGGCCCAACCACCGCGAATGGTGCGATGCCGACATGGCACAACTGGCCAACACGCGCACAAAAGCCTATAAAAAGTTGCTTTTCTACTATTACACGCAATACATAATGCACACCCAGATGAGGGCCGACGCAAAGTTGGCCGCCGACCTGGGAGTGGCTTTATGCTGCGAGTTGGAAACCGGGATAGGACGCCATGCATGCGACGTGTGGCGCGCTCCCGAAAGGTTTCTGCTCTACAACAACGCCGGCGTTGCCACCGACACAAGCACCGCCGCCCATCCCTACGCCTACATATACGGCCATGTGGAGCACGACTACGAAGCCGAGGCGGCACAATGGTGGCACGACCGCATCGACCGGCTCGGCAATTACTTCACACGCGTGCGCATTGCCGCAACACCATGTTGCGACAGCGGAGCATTGCGGCTCGCCGACATTGCAGTGCCCAAGGCTGCCCCACCCGTTTCGTTTGCCGACGGCAACACCTGCCGCTGAACGGCATTGCTTTGCACGCATGCAAATGCACCTTATTATATATAGGCTACAAACGGCAATATATGCACGTTGCAACAACCATAGCAATATAACAAAACATAATTTTGTTAATGTTTATTAAACACAATAAGTCATTTGCAGACAGTATAAGTTATTGTGAAAATTAATTCATAACTTTGCAGTCCGATTATTGGGGATACACTTAGAGTCTCCTGCATGAGGGTGTTAATAGCGTCAGCTTTTGGCCGAGCTGCGTGGTTAGTGAATCGCTTGTGCAAAACAAAAGAAATGTTTTTTAGTAGTAAATTTAAAATTAACAATGAACACTTTAAGTTACAAGACTATTTCCGCCAACAAGGAAACAGCTAAGAAGGAGTGGGTCGTAATCGACGCTACCGATCAGGTTGTGGGCCGTCTCTGCTCCAAAGTGGCAAAACTCATCCGCGGAAAGTACAAACCTAACTTCACTCCCAATGTGGACTGTGGAGACAATGTCATCATCATCAATGCCGCTAAGGTGGTTTTCACCGGCAAGAAAGAAACCGACAAAGTCTACACACGCTATACTGGCTACCCCGGTGGACAGCGCTTCAACACTCCCGCCGACCTGCGTAAGCGTCCCAACGGCATCGACAAAATCATCCGTCACGCCGTTAAGGGCATGCTTCCCAAAGGCCCTCTCGGCCGCCGTCTCATCGACAACCTCTACGTTTACGAGGGAACTGAGCACAAGCACGAGGCACAGCAGCCGAAAGCTATCGATATTAACCAGTATAAATAAAGCATAGAAGATGGAAATTATAAATGCAATTGGTCGCCGCAAGAGTGCCGTAGCTCGTGTTTACCTCACAGAAGGCACTGGCAAGATCACTATCAACAAAAAAGAACTCACACAATATTTTCCTTCTGCAATACTGCAGTATGTCGTAAAGCAGCCCCTGCAGCTGCTCGGCATGGAGGAGAAATATGACATAAAGGCCAACCTTGACGGCGGTGGTTTCACCGGACAGAGC
>CAVDJG010000303.1:0-462 GCA_963609005.1 Acidaminococcaceae bacterium | reverse complement strand
CTATTGCCCGCGCACTCGTGAAAGTGAACGCCGAGGACAAGAAGTCGCTGAAAGACCAGGGCTTCCTCACACGCGACTCTCGTGCTGTTGAGCGTAAGAAACCGGGTCAGCCGAAGGCACGCCGTCGCTTCCAGTTCAGCAAGCGTTAATATCATTCGTCTTGGCCTGGCTGCTTGAAGGCAAGCCCGCGCTGCCCACAACAGGCAGAATGCAGATATTGTGGTGCACCGCATGCACAACCGTCTGCCGCGGCTTGAACTGACAACAGCCACAAGAGGTTTAGCATCCAAACCCACGAGACCCCATACAAACACGCCGCAAACATTATGGATGGCAGGGGCTGAAACATCACACGCCCGCATATGGGTTACTCGTGAGCTGGTTCAATCAACTAAAAGGAAAGTAAACAATTTAAAGAAACAAAGAAATGTCAAGAGCAAATTTTGACCAATTACTCGAGGC
>CAVDJG010000302.1:0-2848 GCA_963609005.1 Acidaminococcaceae bacterium | reverse complement strand
GGTATAGACAGTCTTGGGCTGACCGTCAACGACGCATTCATAATATTTCATTCCGTCTTTCTCCTTTTCTGCCTTCACGACTTCCTTGTATTTGGCTGCTGCCGTGTTGTTGTCAAGATTGCGCAGATTGAGAGAATTCAGAATTTGTTTTTGGGTGTCAAGGGCTACATTCTTGTCTTGCATTGGCTTCAGCACTTGAAAAACGAATGCCAGCAGAAATGCCACGACGACAACAATGACAACCGAATAGACTATGGTGTAACTATTTGAATTTGTCTTCATAACTTTTCTCGATTATTTGTTAACAGAACGCTTGGCACGCCGGGATATGTTTCGCTGAACCACACAGTAATCTATAAGCGGAGCAACCATGTTTCCAAAGAATATGGCCAACATCATGCCTTCGGGATAACCGGGATTCATAACACGCACGATAACGGCAATGGCGCCTATCAGGAAACCGTAGATGTATTTTCCGCACTCTGTGCGTGCTGATGTTACGGGGTCGGTTGCCATAAAGACAGCGCCGAAACAGAAGCCTCCAAGAATCAGATGTTCATACCATGCAATGGGTGTCATGCCTAAAGTCTGGAATATCAAAGCCATGACAATGCCTCCTGCAAAGACACTTCCCATTGTCTTCCACGAAGCGATGCCTGTCCACAACAATATCACAGCACCGATTGCAATGGCAATTACCGATGTTTCGCCAATCGAACCGGGTATTAATCCGGTTATCATGTCGCACAGACTTGCGTCAGGCACACTGCCCTGAGCAATCTGTCCCAACGGAGTGGCTGCGGTAAATGCATCGGGCAAAGTGTTGCCAAGGCCAAAGATTGAATCTTTTGCAATCCAAACCTTGTCGCCACTCATAGCCGTCGGGTATGAGAAGAACAGGAACATACGCGCTCCAACGGCCACATTGAACACGTTCATGCCTGTGCCGCCGAAGATTTCTTTCAGGAAAATGACAGAGAAGGCTACTGCTATTGCCAACATCCACAAAGGAGTGGAAACGGGAATGATAAGCGGGATGATGATTCCCGAAACCAAAAAGCCCTCCTGTATCTCCTCGTGTTTCCATTGAGCCCATGCGAACTCTATGCCAAGTCCTATGATGTAGCTTACAAGCACCTTTGGGATAACGGCCAAGAAGCCGAACACGAAGATGTTGAAGAAACTTGCATCGGCCAGTTTTCCTGCTGCCAGATAATTTTGGTAGCCCACGTTATACATACCAAACAGCAAAGCCGGAAGCAAAGCAATGACCACGAAGCTCATAATACGCTTCGAGTCGATGGCATCATGGATGTTGCTTCCGCTTTTAGCGGTTGTATTAGGGACATACAGGAAACTCTCAAAACCGTCGAAGACGCTCTCAAAAGCATGCAATTTGCCACCTTCCTGGAAATTGGGCTTTATTTTGTCGAGATATTTTCTTAATGTACTCATTATAATTATAATGTTAAGCGTTTTCCTTACGCAAGGTATCCAAACCCTCGCGCACTATTTTCTGAAGTTCCAGTTTCGACGAGTCGACAAATTCTGCAACAGCGAAATCCTCAGGGCTTACCTCATAAATTCCGAGTTGTTCCTGCTTGTCTATATCGCCTGCAATAATTGCCTTTATAAGGTATTCGCCATAAATATCCATCGGCAACACCTTGTCATACTCACCGCTCATAATCATGTGTCTCTCGCCACCTTTCACACGGGCGTCAAGGTTGTATTCCTTTTTGTTGCCAAAGAGCCACGACAGATAGCTGCGCGACACCGAGAAATCATTTACGCGGGGCATTATCCAGCCGAAAACCTCATCAACATCGTCGCCTTCGGGAATGGCTGTCACCTCAGAAGTGTGGGCACCCAGGAAATCGTCAAGACCGCATTTCTTTCCGGTGAGCGGGTTTCCGTTTATCAGTCTTACATGTTCGGTTGACTTCAGCTTGCCGTCAAGTATTGCCGACATCTTCTCGCCCACTATGGTTTCCACATAGGCAGGGTCGTCAATTTCACTTCCTGCAACGGCGATGCGGCGGCTAAGGTTGACAATGCCCTGGTTAAACAGTCGGCCGATATATATAACGACCATCGGATCGACAGTCCATACGGTTTCGCCTTTATTCACGGGATCAACATTGTTCACCTGCACTCCGACATTGCCGGCCGGGCAACTACCGTCGAAAACATTCACCTCTACATCTTTTGCACCGGTCAATGCCTTTGCCGATTGTTTGGTGCTTATGCCAAGACAAGTCTTGGCCATCTTCGACAATGCAGTCAAGCCAGTTTGGAAGTCGGTTTCGTTACCTTCAAGTTCATACTCGAAATCTGACGAGAGAGGCATGTCTCTGAAAGCACTGACGAATATAGCCTTGGGAGATGTCGTGGGAGTTGTTGACACGGCATACGGCAACTGATTGATGTAACCGAACAGTCCGGCTTCGAGCAACGCTTCCTTCACACTAGCGCCGTCAAGCGCATTCACGTCCTTCTTCCCGAAATCCACATACTGTTGTTCTTCATCCGCATCGACAACGACACGAAGAACTTTACGGCGTTCGCCCCTGACGACAGCAGAAACGATGCCGCTTACGGGAGAAGAGAACTTGACGTCGGTTTGCTTCTTGTTGACAAACAAGACGTCTCCGGCCTTAACCCTATCCCCTTCGCGGACTACAACCTTCGGAACAACGCCCACGAAATTGTCAGGAACAAGGCCATACTGGGAACATTTACCCTTCGGAAGAGTCTTCCTCGATGCTCTTCCTTTAAGATTAATGTCCAAGCCCTTTCGTAACGTAATCACATTTGTCATAAAAATATATAAAAGAAAAAATTTGTC
>CAVDJG010000301.1:0-2853 GCA_963609005.1 Acidaminococcaceae bacterium | reverse complement strand
ACCTTTGCAACGTCAAAAAGAGATACCGTGAGGCATCAAAGAAAACATAAAAGGTAAAAAGAATTTGAGAGAAATCTCAACCGGTAAATTAGCCGTCAGGTGAAAGATTGAGGATAACAACACTTAGGTAAGAAAGATTGGGATAACGACAATAGGATATTGATAAGGCTAAAAAAGATTATTTAGGATAGCAGAAAGGTATTGGCAGTTCAGGAAAGAACTAGAAAAGGTAAAGATTGAGGATAACACACTTGAGAAAGAAAAGGTTATTAGGCCATTAAGGTAGAAAGAAAAGATTGTTGGTGAAGCATAGCAGGTTAGTCAATAGGTTTTACAGTAATTCAATAGGTAGCTTTTAGAAAGGTAGAAAGACATGTGGATGACAATGATGATGACCCTTTTTGCAGCCAGCGCTGCAATGGGAATGTGGGGAAATGGCAACAGCAAATAAGTGCTGCTTGTCCCCCTTCGGAAGACGGAGCGGATGTCGAACGCGTTGAAATCTTCTTTTTTCAATAGGAAAACAAAAACAGTTTAATAAATAAGCGAGGCTGTCTGGAAACTCCGGACAGCCTTTTTTCGTGCCCAGCGGCATTGTCTTGGCACCGTGCAGCGGCCGCGCTACATGCCTGTGGCAGTTGCAGCAAGAGCGTGCAGCGGCTGCTGCGCGTGCGTGCATCGTGCGGTGCACCTGCGGGCGGAAGCGGTGTTGGCACCTGCGGCAAACTTTGCCTGCCGCGGCAGAAAAGCATTGCTGTGCGGCAGACAAGTTGCCGTGCCGGTTTCAATTAATGGGTTGCGGCGGGCCTGTTTTGCCATATTTTTATTAATTTTGTGCTCGATTTCAAGACTTACCGCAATGAGTACAATAAAGATAAAGGACAAAACGTTCAGCACGTCTATTCCCGAGGCCGAGATATTGAAGCGCATCAGCACTGTGGCCGCACGCATAAATGCCGACATGGAAGGCAAGACCCCCGTGTTTCTCGCCGTTCTCAACGGCTCGTTCATGTTCGCCGCCGACCTTGTGCGCATGATCACCGTGCCGTGCGAGGTGTCGTTTGTGAAGTTTGCCTCCTATTCGGGCACATCGTCAACAGGCTCGGTAAAGCAGCTCATAGGGCTTAACGGCAGTCTCAAGGGCCGCGACGTGATAATCGTCGAGGACATCGTTGAAACCGGTTACACTATGCGTGAGATGCTGAAGCAGATAGATTCGCTTGGCCCCAATTCGGTGCATGTGTGCACATTGCTGCTCAAGCCCGACTGTCTGCGTGTGCCGCTCGACATCGAATATGCCGTGATGGAGATACCCAACGACTTTATCGTGGGCTACGGTCTTGACTACGACCAGCAGGGGCGTAACCTGCGCGACATCTACACCATAGTGGCCGACTGATTGCGGCGGCTCCGCTCCGTGGCTGACTGCATCCCGGCCGTCGGCTGCATGGGCATGTGCCGTCGGCCATCGGTGTGTTCTGCCGTTAGGCGGAAAGTAAAAATGCAAGACAATTCAAAATCATTTAAAGTAAAAAGATGAAGAACATAGTAATTTTCGGTGCCCCGGGTTCAGGCAAGGGCACACAGAGCGACCTCATGATCGAGAAATATGGCTTCAACCATATCTCTACCGGCGATGTGCTGCGCAGCGAGATAAAGAACGGCACAGAGCTTGGCAAGACAGCCAAGGGCTACATAGACAATGGTCAGCTCATCCCCGACGAACTTATGGTGAACATTCTTGCCAGCGTCTACGACAGTTTCGGCAAGGAGCACAAGGGCGTCATCTTCGACGGTTTTCCCCGCACCATACCCCAAGCCGAGGCCTTGAAGCAGATGCTTGCACAACGCGGCCATAAGGTTGCGGCAATGATAGAGCTTGACGTGCCCGAGGCAGAACTCATGCAGCGACTCATAAAGCGCGGTCAGGAGAGCGGCCGTTCCGACGACAACGCCGAGACAATAAAGAAGCGCCTCGACGTGTATCACAACCAGACTGCACCCCTCATTGAATGGTATGAAGGCGAGGGCATACACCACCACATCGATGGTCTTGGCGAGCTGAGCCGCATCTTCGGCGACATCTGCTCGGTAATCGACGCACTTTGACATCATCCCCATACCGGGAGAAATACATATAAATTTGTGCGACACGGCATTTCTTTGCACCGTGCCGCACATTTTTTTTGCGTGTGGACTATATGCTATCGAACTGGCAAAAATGCCAATCGAACTGAAATCAGATGAACAGCAATGCTACTCAAGTTCCGGATTTAGAAAACATGCTTGAAGAAGCGTCCCCGAAGGTGACATGCCACATGTATGGCCCAACCTTGGAAAATTTGAAAATGCGCCTGCTTTTCGGGCGGCGTGCATGCCTGTTTGCGGCAAATAATTGCGAGTGTGGAAAAAACAGGCTATCTTTGCATGTCGCAAATTGCAACACGATTGGCACGTGCCGTTGTAAATGGCAACAAAAAACCAATGTTTTCTATAAAAACGCAAGACAATGATCAAACAAACAACTTTGGCTTATCTGATAATGGCCTTGACTTCTGTCACGTCGGCAGCGCAAGACACGGCCGCACAGTATGCAAAAATAACCACTGGCGTCACAACATCCATGTCGCCCTCGGGCAACTATGTGGTGGGAAATGCCGCCAGTTCAGGCACTGACATGTTCAGCAGTTTCATCTACCAACCCCACACCGGGACACTGACATGGAGCACGGGCTACACAGAAGACGACCTCGACCAAAGCGGACGCTTTCTTGCCGTTAACGACGACGGCGACATTGCAGGGGCAATAAAAGACAAAAATCTTGTGAAAGACTACCCGGCCACCGACTGGAA
>CAVDJG010000300.1:0-2857 GCA_963609005.1 Acidaminococcaceae bacterium | reverse complement strand
ACATATTTCTTGGCTGCATCAGGATTCTGCGGTTGTGCGACTGTTTCGCGCACTACGCGTGACACCGACTCTTTTTCGCCGTAACCTATCCAGTTGCCGCTTGCAAGGCAAAGACCGAGCATCTCGTCGTCAACCTTTATCAGCGAATCGTTGCGCCACACATATTTCATTGTCTGCGACTGCTCGTCGGGAACGTAGGAACGTCCATCAGCTTCGTCAATGGCAGCGAGGCGGAATGCATAACCATAATTCGTGGTGCTGTTTGAACCTTGTTCCGAATACATTATCTGCGGCAAGTCAACCTCTATGGTGTCGCCGGTTGCCTTGTGTCCTTTTACCCAAGTCTCGGTAAGGAAAGAGTTTATTGGGTTCTCTATATACAGAGTTCCGTCGTCGGCTACAACTATTGCGCTCGCGTCGGCATCGGCGCTCACCGGTGTTGCATATCCCTGTTGGGTGCGCACGGTGCCGGTAGTGGTGCGGTAAACCACATAATATGCGCCTTCAGGACGCTCGGTAATGAATGTTTCGGGAGCAGGAAGCGACCATGATGCCTTTGCAGCGGCACGCTTTGGCATGTTGTCGGTGGCAAGCACCTGCATACGGTTCATGCGCGAGGCCTTCGGCATTGTCTTGTGCGTGGCGTCGCCGCGCTCCAACAAGATAGTCTGTGCCGACATGCCTGTGAACGACATTGCAGCCAGCAAGATTGCTAAGTAGTGATTTTTCATAAACGTTATGTTTTATTAAATTTCATGCATTGCGACAAAGTTAGTACAAAAATGCCATACGGGCAAATAATTGTGCATAAAAGCTGCAAATGTCTTTCATCGTGTAAGGTATCGTGTAAAACGAATGCCACGGACATGACTTTCCTTTAAAAGACGTTGCCACATTTGAGAAAATGCTCTTTACAAGCCTACCCTACGTTTTTACGTTTTTTATTGCTATATTTGCAACGCTACAATACATTATATATTATATGAAACAAAACTACATGTGCCAACCGGCCAGATTTCGCAATGTCTTCGTGCCGCTCTTGGCGACAGCCATTTCTGTTGTCTGCCTTTCAGCATGTACGCCACGCACCGGAAGCAAACCAGCCGATGCCGGCGACACCATAAAATTTGCCTACGCCGACAACATCACTGCCGTGCGTCACAATAAATACACCGTCGTGACCCTTGACAACCCGTGGAAGCGCGGAACAAAGCTGCACACCTACATTCTTGTAGAAAGGAGCGACTCGGGCCGCGTGTCGGACTTGCCCCAAGGGACAGTGGTATATACTCCGCTCACGCGCAACATCGTGTTCACCGCCCCACACTGCCAACTGCTGCAATGGATCGGGGCAGGGGCAACAATTGCCGGAGTGTGCGACATTGGCTATATGCACCAACCTTACATAAAGGCTCGTGCCGCCAGCGGCAAGATTGCCGACTGTGGCAGCAGCATGTCGCCGTCGGTAGAGCGCATGGCTACAGTGAAGCCGCAGGCTATATTCGTTTCACCCTACGACAACTCCAATTACGGTGCATTGGAACGCATGGGCGTGCCTATAATAGAATGTGCCGACTATATGGAGACTTCGGCTCTTGGCCGTGCCGAATGGATGCGCTTCTATGGCATGCTTGCCGGACGTGCGCGCGAGGCCGACACCCTTTTCGCCAAGGTTGTTGCCAACTACAAGGCATTGGCTTCGCAAGCCCGCAAAGCCGGCAAAGGCCGGTCGATAATAACCGAGAAACGTGTGGGAGGCGTGTGGTACTGCCCTGGCGGACAAAGTTCAATGGCACGCCTCATAGCCGATGCCGGAGGCCATTATGTGTTTTCCAACGACTCGCACAGCGGTTCGCTCACCATGGCACCCGAGGCCGTTTTGCAGAAAGCCGAAAATGCCGAGACCTGGATTTTTGTCTACTCTGCCCCGCAGCCGCCCACACGCAAGACGCTGCTGGCCGAGTATGACGGCTACAAAGTGCTTAAAGCTTTCCGCGAAGGCAATGTCTATGCATGCGACAGCGAACACTCTACATATTTCGAAGAATTGTCGTTCCGCCCCGACCTCTTGCTGCGCGATCTTGTGCAAATACTTCATCCAGGCATAAAGGGTTTTGGCCCTACACGCTACTACCACAAGATAGAGCAGTAACGACTTCTTCCTTTATATGGCAAACTAAAAGGCGGGAACAGCAATGCTGCTCCCGCCTGAATTATAGTTGCAATTCTTTATTAGTTTGCCGGTTGCTGTGCGGCTTTCGGTGCTGCTTCGTTTGCGCCCTGCTGTGCGCCTTGCGATGCAGGAGCCTGCTGCTGGCCTACACCAAATCCCTGTGCATTGGTGGGGTTGGTTGTCCGTGTCTCGGTAGCGGCCTTTTCCATAACGCTGGTATCCTCAGTTGATACGGGAGCCACATATGCACACACCACGCTGAGCACCACCATTGCTATTGCCAGTCCCCATGTGGCTTTCTCTATGAAATCGGTTGTCTTGCGCACGCCCATGATGGCGTTCGACGAAGAGAAATTCGAGGCCAATCCGCCGCCTTTCGACTCCTGTATGAGCACGATAAAAATCATCAGCAGCGAAGCCAGCACGATGAAGATTACGAATAATGTGTAAATCATTTTTCTTGTTTGTTATTTTTGTTATTTAATATCAACTTTTTCAAAAATCTTATTTGGTCTGCAAAGTAAGCATTTTTTTTTGGATAATTCAAATTTAAACGCTGAATAATTTCAAGCGCCTTTGAATATCGCCCTTGTTTTATGTAAATTTGCGCCAGCGTCTCTGTAAAGTATCCATCGTCGCCATCTTTTGCGCCATCGTTGTGCTGTTCTATCTGTGGTGTGTAGG
>CAVDJG010000299.1:0-2878 GCA_963609005.1 Acidaminococcaceae bacterium | reverse complement strand
ATGCTTCTGTCTGCTGACGATAAAGCACAGGAAAACGTCAGAAGGTGGCAACACAGGAACACACACCAAGTGGACGATGTGCCTGAAGAAGAATGGAACGGTTTTTCCGATCCCAACGATTTTCCCACCGACGGATGTGGCGAAAATGGATGGTGATGCATGCCGTGGAAAGCAAGACGTGCGTGCCTTCGTTGCGTGCATGCATCATGCCGCTTTCAAATGAAAATATTCTTACCGTGATGCAATTCATGGCAATTGCCTTGAATTGTGGAAATTGCATGGACAACAAAACAAAACTTTGCATTCCCGCCGGGCTGTTTGCCCGTTGACGGGAATGCAAAGTGCTTTTACGGGGCTTTATAATCGCTGCGTGTTATTTGTTGGCCTCTCCGAAATCAAACCTTCCGTTGTCAACACCTTCAAACACATATACCGACGATTTAGGCATTGATATGGTTATTTCACTGTCAATATCTATGGGTTTACCCACTTGCAGACCGCCTATTCCATTCTTGCCTATGGCTTGGTCGGCAAACGAACTGCGCAGCGTGACGGTTGTCTTGATGTAAGACGGAATGTCAAACACTTTGCGCAATGTCGTTGTTAGTGTCTGTGCGGCAGTGTCGGGGTTGCGCAGCGTGAGCGTAGTTTTCTTGCCGTTCCATGCTGCCCATCCGTAGATGTTGGCCTTCTTTCCGTCCCACGGATTGCCGCCCACCCAGTGAATGTCGGGCAACACGTCGGCGTTGCGCTGCTGCCAGTCCATGCCTTCGGCGAGTCGGCGCCACAGAGTGCCCTTCTTGCCTTTGCGGTCTTTTATCTCGTCGAGCAGTTTATAGTCGGTGTAAAGCTCTACCATCGACGAGCCGCAGCCGAATGCACACCTCATTTCGCGCACGATGCCGTCATAGTCCATTGTCTTCGACACATCGCCGAAGCGCGTGAGTATTACGCCGTGGGTCATGAGCGTGTTGATGGGGCATATAGGCGAGCGGTCGATGAAGTTCTGGTAGACGAGTCTGTCGCGGTAGGTTATCCACTGTTCGCGGTCGTCGCCCACGCCGATTTTCCCGAAATCGCCCTCTTGCCGCCACACGGCATCGCTCACATGAAACCAGAACGGCGAAGCCCATGTGCCTACCGTGGTGTTGTAGAATATGTCGCTACGCTTCTTGCGCACGTCGTTTTCAATGCTTATTATGGCCTCGCAGTTCTCAAGTCCGGCGTCGGTCAAGTCTGGTCCGACGGCAGACGACTGTGCACTGATGCCGTCGTATTTGAAGAATCTGAAGTCATATTTGTCTATCATGTCTGCCGAACACTTCACAAAATAGTCGTAGTAGGCAGGATTGCTGAGCTGCATGCCGCCGCGTTCGCGCCAGTAAGCGCGTCGGTATTCGCCGCTTGCCCCATAGCCGCCCACCGGACCGAGCCAGGCGCCTATGCCGGCACCCATTGTGCGTGCCATGGCGTCAACTTTCTTGAACCCTTCGGGAAAGTTGGTGTTGAATGTCCATGTGCCGTAGGCATCCCAACCGTCGTCGAAGACGAATGCGACGGGGGCCTTGCCGTAGACGTTGTAGAATTTCCTTTTCCAGTTGTCCACCACATCTTCGCACTGTGCGGCAGTCATGTTGGCCGAGTAGTCGCCGTTTTTGTTCAGCTTGTCGGCCGGGTCATACTTGCCTAGGTTGCCCGGAGCGTTATTGCGGTCGATGTTTAGCTCATACCACGAGTTGTATATCGTCATCGGATGCCATGCTGCCGCGCGTTCACGCTCGCTGTATGCAAGAAACGAACGGCGCGGCTGTCCCTCGGCCACAAGCCCTGCCACGCTGCTCACGTTCCATGTCTTGCCTGCCTTCAAGGTGGTGTGGCGCACCCAGTTGCCCTCTACGGGTATTATGTCGCGGCTGTTTATCGTTGCAATGTCGGCCTTGTCTATATTGTTGGTGTTCACGCCCATGGGCGTTTCGAGCCCTGCAAAAATTCTGTTGCTGAGCAGAATGGCCCCGCGTGTGTTGCCCACGACAGTAGGGGCCGACTTTGCTTCGCGGTTGTCCACGGCATACAACATGGGCTTCAGGTGGTCGAATCCAACGTCCTCGCTGCTTGAAATGCTCATTTCGGTGCGCAGATAGTGCGACCCGTCGCGCAGTACGGCGCGCCATTCCACGCGCAGACTGCCGCGTGTGAACACGGCTTTCACCCCTTTTCCGGCGAAACGCTCGGAGCCTTTGGCTGCTTTCGGGTCGGCGGCATAGGTTTCGCCCGTCACGCTTTCGAGCTTCATGTCCGACGATGTGAACTCGGCGCAGTCGGCCAGGCGCATGCTGAACAGGTGGGCCGACGGCAAGAGATTCATTGCCGGGCATCCGTCGAAGCGCAGTTTGCCGTCGGCAACGGAGTAGGACGCCTGCAACAGGTTGTTGGAGAGCGTGAAATGCTTTGTGTCCGATTTAAGGATGGCGGCGCCGGCCTGCTTCTGTTGCGGAAACACCACACGCTGTGCGTTGGCTGTAACTGCCGTTGCGCCGAGCATGCAACAGAGCATAGCGTTGCATACTATGTTTTTGAAATTGTCCATTATGTGTTTGTTTTTCATTTACAATGCGGTTTGGTTTGGATGTTTTTCTGTGTGGCAATAGATGCATTATAAAAGGCCCAACCAACCAAAGTTACTTTGCTGAATTCGCATCCGGCATTGCAAAGATAAATATAAAATGTGATACGCACAACAAAGAGCCTGAAAAAACGTGTGCGGTGTGGCTTTGCTGTGCCCCGGCCAAGCCTTGCCGGGCGCGTGCGCCAAACGGTGCACGCGCGTGCTGCGTTTGGTGTGCATGCGTGCATCGGCTGCTGCACGTGATGAAATGAC
>CAVDJG010000298.1:0-2884 GCA_963609005.1 Acidaminococcaceae bacterium | reverse complement strand
GGTGAGCACCACGGGAGCAGCCCCCGCCACGCTGCCGTCGGCAGGCGCGTTCTCCAACAGTGCTGCGGTGCGGCCCGGCAGGTCGCCCGAAATCTCGAAACCGCCGTCGCGGCTCACGCTGCGAAACATCACTTCGGCATGCGAGGCATAGTTGATCACGAGAGCAATGGCACGCCCGCCGCTGTCGGCAAAACGCACTATGTCGAGGGTCTTGTCGGAGTAGGCGTCGGGCGAATACTGTCCCCGGCTGCCGTCGGCCTCGCCGTTGTTTATGTTTGCATTGGCTTTTGTGCGCATGAAAGCCACGCTGGCAGGCCGGAGTGCCTCCACTGCGCTGCCCACGGCCTCCATCACGCCGTCGTGTATGCGGTTGACCACAGGCAACAGCCGCCTGTCGCGGCCGTCGGGATGCAGTGTGGAGTGGGTGTGGCTCACGCAGATGAGCACCGCACTGGGGTCGGCCGAAGCCTTGCGCGCCACCTCGCTTATCATGGCGCGGGCATCGGGCACCTGCACCTCGTCAATCTCAACCATCACGGCACGCCGCCGGCCGTCGTCCATCACCACGGCGCGGGCATACAGACTGTCGTGTATGGCCGTGTAGGGATGTTCCTCGTGCATGGGGTGAAAGGGCAGCATGGCGGCCGGAGGGGTGATATTGGCACGCGCAGCCCCCACGCGCAGAGTGCCGTTGGGCACTGCGGCGCAGTGTGCACCGGCGGCCGATGAGGCAAGCATGAGCCATGCCGCAATGATTTTTGATAGTAATGTGTTCATAAAACTCGGTTTTTTAGGTTTAAGGGCGGTTATGTGAGTTGCCGCCGTGAATTATTAACTTCGGATGATTCTTGCAGAACCACCCTCAAAATCGTTGCTGCAAAATTATAAACAAAGCATGGCCTTGCGGCCGCAAGGCATGTGGCGAATAGGCCGAAAGTAAAAACCCGCGAGCGCAAACAACAGTAAATCAGAGTGTTGAGGAAAACTTTGGTAAAACCAATGAAGCATTTGATGAGGCCGAAAGTAAACCGCTTTTTGCGCGCAATGCTTGTGCGGCGCGCGCGTTTTGCGGACGCGGCGTGTGTGTGCAGCGTCTGCCGCACGCGCATTTTGCGGCCGCGGCAACACCGCAACAAACCCTTCATGCAGTGCGCAAAGCGCGGCCGTTGTGCCGAAAAGAGGGTGCGCTTATACTTTTTCGGCACAATTTTGCTATCTTTGCAAAACCTTAAAAACGCGATGAAATGAAAAAACTATATGCCCTTTTGTTTGTTCTGCTTGCCCTGTCGGTGCCTTCGCGGGCTGGCAACGATGCCGTTGATTCGGCCCTGAAGCAGCTCGACCGCGCCGTGGCCATCGACTCGCTCTACACCCGCAAGAAGCTCGACGAGATAGAACGGCTCAAAGGAAACCTGCGGGCCGCTACGCTTCCGCTCGACCGCTACCTCTCGTGCAAGCAGGTGGGCACGGCCTACTCGTGCTTCATGAGCGATTCGGCGCTAGTGTATTACCACCGTTGTCTTGAGCTTGCAAAAGCCGAAGGCAATGCCGTGTGGGCGCAGGAGGCCACCATTCTGCAGGCCATTGTCTTTGCCGACAGGGGCGACAACCACATAGCCAAGGAAAACATCGACCGCATGGGAGGCATAGAGGCCGTGCACCCCACGCTGCGCCACAAGTATGCCGAGGCGGTAATGATGGTTTATGTGAGGCTCACCGACGAGGGAAAGAACCGGCTCACCACCTCACGCGCCCGGGAAGCGTGGGACGGGGTGGCGCAGTATTTCACGCCACGGTCGATGTGCTATTTTCTTTTCTACACCGTGTCGCACCCCGAATACGACCCCGCAAAGATTGCGCAGATGATAAAGAAAGTGCTTGCCGGCACGCGTCCGGGCACATCAGAAGAGGCCATGCTGCGCATGATGCTCGGCATCTGCTACAACCGCATGCACAGGCAAGACAGCGCCATAGTGGAGTTTGCCCTCTCGGCGGCAGCCGACATCGCAGCCGCCAACAAGAACTCGTCGTCGCTCACGATGCTGCTCGCCGAACTCATAAAGCGCGGCGACACCGACACGCGGCGGCTGCTCAACTACACAAGGCTCAACATTGCCAACATAAACATGTTCAACGACACGGGCCGGAGCATACACCTCGTCAACGCGCAGCAGCCCATTCTGATGCGCTATCAGAAGAATGTGGAGGCACGCATGCGCGCGCAGTGTGCCGCCGCACTGCTCGCCGCACTGCTGCTCGTGGTGAGCGCTACGCTGACATGGCGGCTGCACCGCAAAAACAAGACCATAGCCATGCAGAGCGCGCGCCTGGCCAGCAGCGTGCAGACCCTTGAAAGCGACATGAGCAGGCAGCTGAGCAACGCAAGCGAGAAGGAAAAGACAATAGAACACCTCGTGGCCGCGCGCGGAGTGGCCGACGGTGTGCTGGCAAGGCAGTTTGCCTTGCTGTCGGGAGTGCTCGACGACGTGAGGGCTTATAAACGCGAAATCGCCAACCGCATGGCTTCGGGGCAAATGGCCGAAGCCCGCAAGTTGGCGAAGGAGAGCGTCGCGCGCGACCGCACGACAGCCTTGTTCTATGAAAATTTCGACCGCGATTTCCTGCTCCTGCATCCCGCATTTCCCGAAATGCTCAACTCACTGCTGCGCGACGGCGAACATCTGCATGCCGAAAAGGAGGGCACGCTGACGCCCGAACAGCGCATATATGCGCTTGTGAGCCTCGGTGTTGACGACAGCCGCAACATTGCCGAGATACTGCACTATTCGGTGCAGACAGTCTACAACTACCGCATGAAGGTGCGGCATGCCGCTGCCGATGATCAGGTGAAGGTTGACGACGCGGTGCGCATGTTCTATTCGGC
>CAVDJG010000297.1:0-2884 GCA_963609005.1 Acidaminococcaceae bacterium | reverse complement strand
CAAGAATGCCGACGAAACCTATGTGGGAATTGGCGAGGAAGGCATGCACGCGCGCTACAACTTCGTGAAGTCAGACTACTACAACCTGATTGACGAGAACCTGCAGGCACACCGCACCGAGGCCGCCGACTACGACTATACCAAGAAGATACGCGTGGATATGGCCGGAACGTCACAGTTCAAGGTTAACAACTCCGACCTTTTCAAGGCCGGCACAACCGGCAGCGGCACGTTCAGCTACGAGGAGTTCCGCTACTCCAATGCCGAGTATGCCACGCAGGGCGGCACATGGCAAACCGTGGAACTGGCCAACGGCGATCAGCAGAAATGCTATCTCGTGGTGTGCGACGAAACGCGCTACAACATAGCCCCCACCACTACGCCGCGCCACGCCATGTATGCCTACTACAATACCGAAATTTCGCTCAGCACCAAGAATTTCACCCCGGTGCTCACCTACCGCACCGTGTATGACAATGCCATGCTTGCCGGCGGGTTTGACAACAACAAATATGTGGGCGTGAGCGTAGGCATAAAAGACGAGAGCGGCACACCTGCCACCGCAAGCGAGGGTTATGTGTATGCAAAACAGATTGTTGACCAACTCAATGCCGACATCAGTGCCAAAACTGAAGGTGCGCCTGCCGATGCCAAGCACGTGCTCTACATCGACGCGAGCGCGCTCAACTCGGTGCTCTTCTCGACCGATCAGACCGAATGGGGAAGCATTGCCTCGCTACAAGACATCATTGCCGACAACGCCATGGTGTATCTGCCCAAAGGCACAAGCGTCAAGGCCAACAACGTGGCCACGCTCGCCGAGAACGGAGCCGACTTCGTGGCCGACAACGACATAGTGCTCACCGACCAGCAACCGTTCTTCGCCCCGGCCGACATACGCGTGGATGCAGCCAACTATGTGGCCTACTCGCGCAAGGTGACGAGAAACAACACCGGCACACAATGGATTTCGTCGGTTCTGCCGTTCACCGTAGCCATCGACAACGAGGGGCGCCACAGTGCCGAAGACGGCGTAGGAAAGATTTCGTTCTACACGATGAATGCCGACAACGCACTCGACAACATGCAAACCGAAGACAACCACGACTACTCGGTAACGGGCCACTTCTCGCCCATAACCAATGCCATGAGCACTGAAGCCAACAAGCCCTACCTCGTAGGCATCGAAGAGTTCAAGACCGACGACAGCGGCAACAAGGTGCTGCTCGACATTCGCCAGCACGGAGCCACAATCGTAAAGACCCCGACCACCGACAACGGCGCCGGACAGAGCCGCATAGATGGCGAAACCGCAACGGCCACCATTGGCACGGCAAGCGCCACGCTCAAGCAGCAAGGCACCTTCAACGGTCTGCAAATCGACAAGAACGATGGCGTGTTCTATTTCTCGCGCGACCGCTTCGTGTCATCGCTCAACCTCAACAGCAGCTATCCCTATGTCTACATCATGCCGTTCCGCACATGGTATGACTGCACGTCGCAGGGAATGTCAAACGTCTACACAATGTTCATATCGCTCGACCCGAGCGACACAACCAATGCAATAGACAATGTAGCAACCGATGCCGACGACACGATGCACCTCGCATCAGCCAACGGAGCGATCGTGGTGAAGGCCGTGCGCGACGTGAATGCCGTGGTGCGCAACGTGAGCGGACTCACGGTGAAGGCGCTGACGATGAAGGCAGGCGACGTGTGCCGTGTGCCGCTCGCAGCCGGAATATATGTTGTCAACGGCGTGAAGGTTCTCGTGAGATAGAGCCCTGCAACGCCTGCGGCAACCGCATGCAACACAACACTGAAAATGACACTGAAAAAATTGACTCATTATGAAAAAGAAAACATATATGGCTCCGGCCATAACAATGACCGAAATTGTTGGCAACTGCCCCATACTCGCCGGATCACAGTCGCCATGGGCCGAAGGAAACAAGAACACCGACGAGTGGCAAGACTATGAAGACGACCAGGACGAATGGCAAAGCTGGTCAAGCAACGATAGCGAAATAGATTGGTAGTAAAATAGTAGAGCCACAAGGCAACTGCCTGTTTGTAGCCGGCCTTACGCATGAAACACTTGCGTAAGGCCGGTTTTTTGTTTGCCACACGCCACGCAGCATAGTGCCGACTGCCCTACGGCGGCATTCGCCCCCTACCCAAAAACAATGAATGTTGCCTTATGCGGCCTGCCCCTCTTTGTCAGGTTAAAATAAATTCTTAACTTTGCAATAACAACACGGCGGCACAACTGCACCAACCGATGCACTTTTCTGCCGCCACACCGCAAACGCGGTGAGCTGCTGCAACGGCAGCGTCACTAACGAAAACAACACGAGGCAATGCAATACAAGATAACGGCTCCCGCGAGCCTTGACACTACAATAAAGCTGCCGGCATCGAAAAGCATAAGCAACCGCGCCCTCATAATACACGCCCTCTCGCAAGGCGACGTGCTGCCCGACAATCTCTCGCAGTGCGACGACACCGAGGTGATGGTTGCCGCACTGCGCGACTGCCCCTACACGGTTGACATAAAGGCGGCCGGAACGGCCATGCGCTTTCTCACGGCATATTTTGCCGCAACCCCAGGCGAGCACATCCTCACCGGCACCGAGCGCATGAAGCAACGCCCGATAGCCATTCTCGTAGATGCCCTGAGATATTTGGGGGCCGAAATAGACTACTTGGAGAACGACGGATTTCCGCCGCTCCGCATACACGGCAAAGCCCTCGACGGCGGCTACATGGAGGTTGCAGGCAACGTGAGCTCGCAATACATCTCGGCACTTCTGATGATTGCTCCGGTGCTGCGCGGCGGACTTGAGCTGCGGCTTACGGGCGGCATAGTGTCGCGCCCCTACAT
>CAVDJG010000296.1:0-2937 GCA_963609005.1 Acidaminococcaceae bacterium | reverse complement strand
GCGCCACAAACTGGGGCGTAACTTGAACTGCAGTTCCAAGGACGTATTCACCATAAAAGACCCGCGCAAGGCGCATTTGCCCGTTGTAAACCTGAGCACAAGCTATGTGTTTGCCACCGGAAACACGTTTTTCGCCTACCCCAACAACTACAACTACTATGTGTCCTACTACCGCGACACATTCCAGCACGGCGGCATTTCGCTCGAAGAGATGCTCATTCCGCTCATAACGCTCACCTCGCGCAAGCGCGGAGCATAGGCCGACGGCAACGTGCCGATGCGGCAGCCGACACGATGGCAACGACAGAATTTAATAAAAACAACATAAACATGGAAATAAGAATCGACTCTCTGGAGCATATAGACAATGCCGCAAAGGCATTCATCGACAACATGGGCCGCAGCAAAGTGTTTGCTTTCTACGGCAAGATGGGAGCAGGAAAGACGACTTTCATAAAAGCCGTGTGCGAAGCTCTCGGCGTAAGCGATGTCGTGACATCGCCCACTTTCGCGATTGTCAACGAGTATGAGTCTGACACAACGGGCGAAAAGATTTTCCACTTCGACTTCTACCGCATAAAAAACATTGGCGAAGTCTACGACATGGGCTATGAGGATTACTTCTACAGCGGTTCGCTGTGTTTCCTTGAATGGCCCGAACTTATAGAGAGCCTGCTGCCCGACGATGTGTGCAAAGTGTGCATCGAGGAAACGGGCAACGGTTCGCGTGTGGTGAATTTCGAACCGGCAAAACCTTGAAACAAACCGTTTCGCGCTGCAACACAACGGTTTTTGAAACGCAAAAAGGCAACAATGCCGCACCAAGTGTGCCGTGCATTGTTGCCTTTTTTGCTTTGTTGCGCCAAGTGGCGCCGTATAGGAGCTTCTTATTTCAGTCTTAGTTCAACCGGACAATGGTCGCTGCCGTATATCTCGGTGTGTATCTCCGCCGCCTCGATACTGTCGCGCAGACCTTCAGACACCAGGAAATAGTCGATGCGCCATCCTGCATTCTTCTCGCGTGCATGAAAGCGATATGACCACCATGAGTAGATTTCGTCGTCGGGATGCAGCGCGCGGAAAGTGTCAACAAAGCCATTTTTGAGCGTTGTTGTCATGCATGCGCGCTCCTCATCGGTAAATCCTGCATTGCGGCGGTTGCTTTTCGGGTTTTTCAAGTCAATCTCCTCGTGGGCCACATTTAGGTCGCCACACACCACAACTGGCTTTTTTGCGTCGAGAGCCTTGAGGTAGTCGAGGAAATCGCTCTCCCATTTCATGCGGTAATCAAGCCTCCGCAGCCCGTCTTGCGAGTTTGGCGTGTAGACAGTCACGAGATAGAAGCCGTCCATTTCGAGCGTTATCACCCGCCCTTCATGGTCGTGTTCGTCGATGCCAATGCCGTAGGTTACGCCGAGCGGAGTGTGGCGCGTGTATATGGCAGTGCCCGAATAGCCTTTCTTGTCGGCATAGTTCCAGAACGACTGGTAGCCGTCAAACTGCAAATCAAGCTGTCCGGCCTGCATTTTCGTTTCTTGCAGACAGAAGAAATCGGCATCGAGAGCCTTGAAAGCGTCCTCAAATCCCTTACCCACACAGGCTCTCAGCCCGTTCACGTTCCATGAAACAAATTTCATTGCGCCTTATTTTGCGGTGCATGTCATGTACAGGTCACGCAGATAGTAGTTGGTGACTGCCGTCGAACTGTTAAGGTCGAGCGTGTCAAAGCATATCGCGTAGGTGCCGAGCTGGAACTGGAACTGGCGGTCGGCAGTAGTCCATGAGCCAGTATAAGTGTTCAAGTAGAACACGAAATACACCTTCTTCTCGGTGTTGTTATAGTTGAATGTCGTTTCAACAGCCACCGGGTTTACATAGAAATATATCGAACTTGTTGTTGCAGCATTCTTGTTCGGTATGAAATAATAGGCTTTGAGCGTGGTGCTCGGAGCAGACTTCAACTGCGATTTCAGTTCGCGCAGCATGTTGCCCTTTTCCGATATGTCGGTGGCAGGCACCGAGATAGCCGAGTCGAGCTTGCTTACCGGGAAGTTGCTCAGAGTGAGTGTGGAGTCGCTGTTCACTCTCCAGTAAGTCCTAAGAGAGTCGTATTTCTCGGCAACGAGGCCCGAAGCGGTGGCCTTTGCATAGTACATGCGCAGCATTCCCGAGTAAGGTCCGGCCATCTGTGCCTGGTATTGTTTCTGCGTTGCGGCATCGATTGTGGTGTCTTCACCTTCGTTCAGACACGAAGTGAAAGCTGCTGCCGTCATGATGCAGCACACGATGAGCATGAAGATGTTTCTTGTCTTTTTCATTTTCAGGTGGTTTTATTTTGTTCTTATTTCAATATTTCTACATATCAAATGCACCGATGCCCGGGATATTGCATGGCGACGGCAGTTATTTTCAGAATTTTCTTGAGTCGGCGTGCACAAGATTCATAAATTCCTCTCGTGTCTTTGCCTGGTTAAATGCCCCGCTGAAGTCGCTTGTGGTGGTTATTGAGTTCTGCTTTTCCACCCCGCGCATCTGCATGCACATGTGTTTTGCCTCTATCACCACCATTACTCCGAGCGGGTGAAGAGTTTCCTCTATACATTCCTTTATCTGTTGTGTGAGCCGTTCCTGCACTTGCAGGCGGTGCGAGAAGATGTCAACCACGCGTGCTATTTTGCTCAGCCCGGTTATATATCCGTTGGGTATATAGGCCACATGAGCCTTGCCGTAGAACGGGAGCATATGGTGTTCGCACATGGAGAAGAAGTCGATGTCCTTCACTATCACCATTTGGTTGTATTTTTCTTCAAACAATGCGTCGGTGAGCACCTTGCGCGGGTCTTGCGAGTAGCCGCGTGTGAGCACCTGCATGGCCTTTGCCACCCTCATGGGAGTTTTTACAAGCCCTTCACGCGAACTGTCCTCGCCCAACAGGCC
>CAVDJG010000295.1:0-2977 GCA_963609005.1 Acidaminococcaceae bacterium | reverse complement strand
TCCTTGTAGTAGTCGACCTGCTCCTGCTTCATGCGCAGCTCGTCCTCATGGCGTCTTATCAAGGCTGACTCGTGGATCTTCGCCTCGCGCTTCTCCAGCTCGAGGGTTGTGCGCAGCTGGCTCAGTTCCGTCTCCTTGGCCTGCACGCTCTGCTGGGCCTTGTTGCGCTCCTCCATCACGGCCAGCTGGAGCTTGTCGCTGCTTTGTGCTATGGTGGCGTTCAGTTGCGCTATGGTCTGGTCTTTCTCGGCCAGGGCCAGGGTCAGTTCGCTCTTCTTCTGGTTCTCGATAGTCTGCAGCTGCATCTTCAGGCGCTCTATCTCGGCGTTCAGTTCGCCCCTTACGCGTGCGACCTGTCCTTCGCTTTCCACCTTCATCTGCTCGATGGCGGCGTCCTTCTCGCCCAGCTGTAGGTCTTTCTTGGAGAGCTGTGTCTGGAAACGCTGCTCGCTCTTGGCTGCCTGCAGCTTTTGCTCGGCCGACAGATGCTTCTTCATCTCGTCGAGGCGCAGCTTGACCTCGGCGTCAAACTCGGCGTTCTTCACCTGGGATACTATGGAGGCATAGTCGGCCTCGTCTACTTGAAATACGTTTCCGCATTTCGGGCATTTGAGTTCCTTCATATCTGAAAATGGCTAAATCGTCTGATGTCGTGTGCGGAGGGGTATGCCGCACCTGTTGTCGTTTTCGTTCTCTAAACCAAAAAAGCCATTGTCTGTGGACAATGGCTTTTTGATGGGTGAAGCAAATGCTTGCTGATTAGCGGCGGAGGCCAAGAGCCTTGACGATGGCGCGATAGCGGTTGACGTCGCGGTCGTAAAGGTAATCAAGCAAAGCACGGCGTTTTCCTACCAGCTTGGTCAGTGAACGTGCGGTAGTATGATCTTTACGGTTCTGCTTCAGGTGCTCCGTCAGGTGGGAAATACGGTATGAGAACAATGCTATCTGGCTCTCTGCGGAACCGGTATCAGTGTTAGACTTTCCGTACTGTCCAAAGATCTCTTCTTTTTTTGCTTTGTCTAAGTACATAGAACTTTTTTGAATTGATAATTGATAATTGTTGGTGGTTGTTTGAAAACAAAAGTCGAACCCCGAGGGATTCGACTCTGTTGACTAACAGTCGGGATGACAAGACTCGAACTTGCGACCTCACGCCCCCCAGACGCGTGCGCTAACCAACTGCGCTACATCCCGAATTTCTGTAAAGCGGTGCAAAGGTAAGCACTTTGTGCGACTTGTGCAAATTTAAAGGCATGTTTTTTCGTTTCTGAGGCGAAAAAACATTGAAAACCACCTTCTGCTACGGCATGTATGGGGTGAAAACCGCCTTTTCTGACGAAAGTTTCATGCCTGCAAGTGCCATGTTGCATAAAGCCTGATCAATGGGGAAATATATTAAAAACGCTTAAAACAGGGCTTCGTTAAGCAATAAACAAGTGGCTTACACATTATTATTTATATAAAGGGGCGTTGCCGCGAATGGTTCACCATGCGTCATGCATGGTCGTGCAGACTTGTGGTTTGCATGCAGATGCGGCACAACCGACAATGAAACGAAACAAAAACAAGAAAAATATGAAAACACACATTATGGCCGCCGCCGCTGCGCTTGCGGTAGTTTCGGCACTTACGGCTTCGTGTGCCACGGGCAAGAAAGCTGTTGACAAAGGTTCGGCAAATGCTGCCGGCAACATAAACACCGCCGGCAATGGCGGCAGCAACGAAGCCGTGAAGTCGGCCGATATGCTTGCCGACGACTGCCTCGTGCTTTCCGACGAGCAATACAACCGCTTCGTCAACGGCAGCAACGCCTTCGCCTTCCGACTTTTCAAGCACACCTTGGGAATGGACTCGGAGGTGATTTCGCCGTTGAGCGTGTCTTATCTTATGGGAATGCTGGCCAACGGAGCCTCGGGGCAGACCCTCGACGAGATTGTGAAAACCATGGGTTGTGAAGGAATGAGCGTGGCCGACATAAACGCCGCGTGCAAAACCATGATGCAACGTGCCGCATCGGCCGACGCATCCACGGTGGTAAACCTTGCCAATTATGTGGCGCTTAACCGCCAATACCGCCTTAACGCCAACTTTTCGGCCGCTCTTGCCGACAGCTACAAGGCCGGAGTTGAACAGATCGACTTCACGTCGCCACAGGCAACTGAACATATAAACAGCTGGTGCGCAAGCCACACCGGCGGGATGATACCGCAGATTGTTGACAATGTAGACCCCGGCGCGGTGTCGTATATAATGAATGCCATATATTTCAACGGCACATGGGCTGACAAATTCGACGAGGCAATGACCAAGACCGAGCGCTTCAGCGGCTACACGCGCGACGTGAAACGCGTGCCCATGATGCACAACAACGGCAAATACATGTATTGCTCGCGTGACGGCTATGCTGCCGTGGCGCTTCCCTACGGCAACGGCAGCTACCGCATGACGGTAATCCTGCCCGACGAGGGCAAGGGCGTGGCCGACATAATGCGCGGTTTCGACGAAAAGGCATTCGCCAGTTTGCCGCGCAATATGGCAGAGTGCATTGTCGATTTGAAACTGCCGCGCTTCACCACAAGCGTCACGTTGCCGCTCAACGGCATAGTGTCGAACCTCGGGGCACCCACGATGTTCAGCTCTGGGGCCGACTTCTCGCGCCTTGCCGACGGCCGTATGCTCGTGAGCCAGATGCTTCAGAAGGCCAAGATCGAGGTGAGCGAGCAAGGCACGAAAGCTGCCGCCGTGACTGCGGCGATAATGACCACCACGGCACTCGCGCCCGAACCGCGCCGTGTGGAGTTTCATGCCGACCGCCCGTTTGCCTACATCATTTCCGACTCAACAACGGGCACCATCCTGTTCATTGGCCAGTATGCGGGCGACTGAACGGCGATTCATGCTGAATTTTATTGCAGACGGGGGCTCGACAGAGTCCCCGTCTTGCATTTATTACCTCATGTTCAAAAACGTATTATGA
>CAVDJG010000294.1:0-2983 GCA_963609005.1 Acidaminococcaceae bacterium | reverse complement strand
TACGCGAGGAGGTGACGGCCGACGACATAGCCGAGGTGGTGAGCCGGTGGACGGGCATTCCCGTAACGCGCATGATGCAGAGCGAGCGCGAAAAACTGCTGCATCTTGAAGAAGAACTGCACAAGCGCGTCATAGGGCAGGACGAAGCCATACGCGCAGTGAGCGATGCCGTGCGCCGTTCGCGCGCCGGACTGCAAGATCCGAAGCGTCCTATCGCCTCGTTCATATTCCTCGGCACTACAGGTGTGGGCAAAACGGAGCTGGCAAAGGCCCTGGCCGAGTATCTGTTCAACGACGAAACGATGATGACGCGAATAGACATGAGCGAGTATCAGGAGAAGTTCAGCGTGTCGCGGCTCATCGGTGCGCCTCCGGGATACGTGGGCTACGACGAGGGCGGACAGCTCACCGAGGCCGTAAGACGCAAGCCTTACTCGGTGGTGTTGTTCGACGAGATTGAGAAAGCGCACCCCGATGTGTTCAACATCCTGCTGCAAGTGCTCGACGACGGGCGACTCACCGACAACAAGGGGCGCACGGTGAACTTCAAGAACACCATAATAATAATGACCTCAAACCTTGGCAGCCAGTACATACAGTCGCAGTTTGCCGGCATCAACAGTCAGAATGCCGAAAAGGTGATTGCCGACACCAAGGCACAGGTGCTGGAAATGCTCAAGAAAACAATACGCCCCGAATTCCTCAACCGTATCGACGAGACCATAATGTTCTTGCCGCTCACCAAAGAGGAGATAGGCCAAGTGGTGACATTGCAGATGAATGCTGTGCGCAAGATGCTCGAACCGCAGGGATTTACGCTCAATGTCACGCCGAAGGCAGTGGAGTTCCTCGCCGAAGAGGGCTTCGACCCGGAGTTTGGAGCACGTCCCGTGAAGCGGGCCATACTGCATTACGTGCTCAACGACCTCTCGAAGAGGATTCTTGCAGAGCAGGTGACGCGCGAAAAACCTATCACCATCGACTCCGACGGACAGCAACTCACGTTCAGTAATTAACCGAAAACATAAACAACCGACGACCGCAAGTGGCACAAAAACCGCTTGCGGTCGTTTCTTTTCGGCATGTTTGTGGTTATTTGCATGCCGCATGCGGTAAAAAACACAATTCTTGCGAGTTTTGTAAAAGCTTTTGCATACTTTTGCACCATGCTACAATCAAAGGCAAATGAAATGCGTGTTTTAAATGGAAAAATGGTGTTGCGTGCCGCAACCGTTGTGTTGTGCATGCTGTTGAACGTGATGCCTGTCATGGCACAGAACGATGTAGAAAAAACACCGGGCAAGTCGTTGCGCGAAATTCTGCATACGGCCGACAGTCTGCGCTTGCGTCTGCGCAATGCCGCCGACAACGGACGCATGCTGCAATGGATTGACTCGATGGTGAACGCTCGCCTCGATGTGATGAAGATGAGCGACAAACGGCGCGAACGCTTGAAGCGGAAACTGACAAAAATAGGCGGCCGTCTGTCGAAAATCGACCGCCGGTTGTTTCTCGGCGACTCGCTTCTGGCCGTGAACTACCGCAAGAAAAACATCGACACGGCCTATGTCACGCGTCCCGATGCACGTTGGACAATAAAGTTCAGGGGCAACCTTTCGGGGGCAATGTTGGAAACCCGCTCCAAAACCGACGGCATTTCAAATGTAACTAAGCTGCATTCCGACTATCGCGGAACGCTCAGTGTGGCGGTGGCCTACCGTGGTTTGGCACTCGGTCTTGCGGTAAATCCTGCAAAACTCGCGGGGCGTTGCAAAGACTATGAGTTCAATGTCAACTCCTACGGCAACCGCATGGGCTTCGATATAGTTTATCTTGCATCAAACACCTACCGGGGTACGCGCTCGGTTGACGGCTCGGTGGTGGGCGAGTTTGGCAAGGGGCAGGTGTCGCAGCAGGCTCTGAATCTGAATTTCTATTATGCCTTCAACTCACGGCGGTTCTCGTTTCCTGCCGCATTCAGCCAAAGCTACATACAGAAACGCAGTGCCGGAAGCTGGATGATAGGTGCGAGCTTCGACGGGTCGCGCACGGATATAAATGCCGACGAAGCCTCTGGTGTCAAGCCGATGAAGATTCGTTTCAACGAGTTTGCAGTTGGTGCGGGCTACGGCTACAACTTCGTGGCGGGCCGGCATCTGCTCTTTCACCTTTCGGC
Organism: Acidaminococcaceae bacterium; assembly: GCA_963609005.1. Lineage (GTDB taxonomy): Bacteria > Bacteroidota > Bacteroidia > Bacteroidales > Bacteroidaceae > Prevotella. The sequence goes on along the minus strand of CAVDJG010000294.1, from coordinate 807 downwards.
CTTGCCCACATTGACTGTCTATTCGCACGACTACACCAAGACCGACGGCGTGCGCAGCCGCATGGAATATCATTTCCCGAGCGCGGTGATAACCGGACGCGGCGCAGCCTTGTATTACTGGCGCAACAAGTTTGCTGGGGCTACGGTGGTTTATAACTTTTCTTTTGCCGGCGAGGAGCAGCATCTGTGGCTCAAACGCGACAAATGGCGCCTCAGGGCGTTCTTCGGTTTCCGCTTCTGATGAAGGCGAAGGAAAGGCTTTTCGGCCGCATTCTACACGGCTGCAAGCACAGTCACGTCAACCGTTCCTGCGTGTTATTTTTCGTTTCATACTGTCCCAGAGCGACGTCTTCTTGTACATTATGACATAAAGCGACACTCCTGCACTTGCCAACACTGCCGCAACACTGCCCGTAAGGCCTACCCACAACGGCATGTCGGCCACGGCAAACGCGTAGGCAGCAACTCCCAGAGGATATTGCACGGCCATATAGCGCAGCACCGACGGCGCAAGGCGGAAGCCGTAGCGCATGTTGGCATAGGCAACAACCATTGCCAAGTCGAGAAGGTAGGCCAACGAGAGTGCAATGCCCGTGCCTACAAGTCCCAACCATTGGTAGCCCAACACGACAAGAACCACCATTGCCACGTCGGACACCGACTCCAGAATGAAATAAGCCTTTGAGTGGCCTTTGGCAAGAGTGATATATGCCACGGGCAGACTGGCTGCCTTGAAATACATAGAGAACACTGCCGCCTGCGACATGCCCACCACTGGGACGAAACGATGACTGTATAGCAGTGGCA
>CAVDJG010000293.1:0-3027 GCA_963609005.1 Acidaminococcaceae bacterium | reverse complement strand
GTTGGTGTTGTTACCGATGATCTGAACTGAGTTCTTGTTGGCACCTACGGTACCGTCGGCACCCAGTCCGTAGAACTTGGCCTCGAACAAATCGTCGCCGCCCATCGGGATTTCCTCCTCTTCGGGCAGTGATGTGAAGGTAACGTCGTCCACGATACCAACGGTGAAGTGGTTCTTGGGCTGCGGCAGTTCAAGGTTCTTGAACACTGCGACAATCTTGGCAGGAGTGGTGTCGGAAGAACCGAGACCGTAGCGTCCGCCAACGATCAAAGGCTTGCGCTCGTCGTCGTAGAGTGCCGACTTCACGTCAAGATACAGCGGTTCGCCCTCTGCGCCCGGCTCCTTTGTACGGTCGAGCACTGCGATGCGCTTCACAGTGGCGGGGATAGCCTTCTTCAGGAAGTCCACCGAGAACGGGCGGTAGAGGTGCACTGCAACCATACCCACCTTTTTGCCCTGCTTGTTGAGGTAGTCGATGGCCTCGCGTGCAGGCTCTGTTGCCGATCCCATGAGTATGATGATGTTTTCGGCATCCTCTGCTCCGTAGTAGTTGAAGAGGTGATATTCGCGGCCGGTAATCTTGGTCATCTCCTGGCAGTATTTCTCCACAACCTCAGGTATGCGGTCGTAGTATTCGTTGCATGCCTCGCGGTGTGTGAAGAATGTCTCGGGATTCTCGGCTGTACCGCGTGTCACGGGACGCTCCGGTGTGAGGGCGCGGTCGCGGAAACGCTTGATATAGTCGGGATTTACGAGCGGACGGATGTCTTCCATGTCCATCTCTTCAACCTTGTGATACTCGTGCGATGTGCGGAATCCGTCGAAGAAATTGATGAACGGCACCTCGGTTTCAAGAGTGGCAAGGTGAGGAACGGCCGAGAGGTCCATTACTTCCTGCACTGAACCCGAGCAGAACATTGCGAAACCAGTCTGGCGGCAGGCCATAACATCCTGATGGTCGCCGAAGATGCAGAGTGAGTGCGAAGCCAAAGTACGTGCCGACACGTTGAACACGCACGGCAGAAGCTCGCCGGCAATCTTGTACATGTTGGGAATCATCAGCAACAGGCCCTGTGAGGCCGTGTAGGTTGATGTCAGGGCTCCGGCCTGGAGTGAGCCGTGAACGGCGCCTGCTGCGCCGCCTTCCGATTCCATTTCCTGGATAGAAACACGCTGTCCGAAGAGGTTCTTGCGGCCCTTGGCAGCCCATTCATCTACATGCTCTGCCATCGGCGATGACGGAGTGATGGGGTAGATGGCAGCAACCTCGGTGAACATGTAGCTCACATGAGCGGCAGCTGTGTTACCATCACAAGTGATAAACTTTTTTTCTTTAGCCATTTTTTTATAAGTGAAATGTTAATGTATGTATTTGTCAATACAGGAAACCGAATAGCCATAGCGGAATCCAGTCGCTGTCTGCTTTTTCAGTGTCGTACACGGCGATTACCGAGTCTTTCTTGTTGCGCAGTTTCGATACCTTTGCCTCGTTGGCAACCTTGAATTTCAGCCGTCCGTCAATCACATAGCACGAGTCTTTCGGCCCTTGGTTCACGGCGTGGTCTTTCCATAGCGAGTTCACGAAGAACGTCTCCATCACGTCTTGCCTGTCGGCCGTTATGGGATAAATGGCATACATGAGGTTGGGGTTGTACATCATTATCTTCGACGGTTTCTTGGGGAATTCCTCGCCGGGATGGTAAATCATGTTTATGAGGCGCGCGTCGGAGAGATACTTGATGTAGTTCATTACCGTTGCGCGGCTCGTTTCTATTTCGTGGGCAAGGTTGCTTATGTTGGGGGCTTTCAGCCCTTCGAGCGCGAGCAGATAAAACAGTTTCTTTATTTTCGTGAGATATTTCAGTTCTATCTGTTTTATGAGCAGAATGTCAACCTCGGTCATCATGTTCATTGTCTTGAGCAGATTCTCCTCGAAATTGCGCTGTTCGCGGAAGAAAGGGTAGAAGCCGTGGTGCAGATAGTTGTCGAAATGCGTTTCCACATTGGCTTTTGCCTTGATTTTGGCAACTATCTCCTGATGGTGGGAGAGTATATGGTCGAGACTGTAATATTCAAAGTTGCTCCCGGTTATGAGGTTGAGGTATTCTCTGAACGAAAACCCTCTCAGGTTGTAGCTCTTCACTATGCCGTTGAGTTCAGGGTTTTCTTCTTTCAGCCGCATCACGCTTGAACCTGTGAAAACAATCTTCAGCCCGGGGCATTGGTCGTGGCACAGGCGCAGCTCTTTGCTCCATTCGGGTTGCTTGAACACCTGGTCGATGAGCAGCACCTCGCCTCCCTGTTTGTAGAAGTCGCTTGCGAAATCGGCTATGCCGCGCCCCTGGAAATAGAAGTTGTTCATGTTTACATAAAGACAACGGCGGTCGGTAGGGGCAAAATGCTCCTTTGCATATTGCAGAAGAAATGTCGTTTTGCCTATTCCACGCGTCCCCTTGATGCCGATGAGCCTGTCGCGCCAGTCTATTTCGTCCATCAGAGTTCTTCTGAGAGGCGCACCGGTGTGTTCAACGAGGTAAGTGTGGGTTTTGAAGAAAGCTTCCATTCGCCTTTCGTTTATGTTTCTTTGAATTGGCTTCCGTTTAAGGTTTTGCCTGTACTGTTGCGCGACACAGTGCAGGAGTGCATCCGTTGCGGTGTCGCGCAGCGTCACGGTGTGTCCGGCGGAGCGGTTGCCGTGGGTGCTTTAAATCTTTGCAAAGTTAACACTAATTTCTTTATTTGCAAACTCTGTATTGCAGAATGTGCGAAAAATTTAGTTTTTTTGCATATATAATAAGGTGTGTTGCCGTGTCGGTCAATTATCTGTGCCGAGGTGTGGCATGCGCGGTGCGTGTGTGGTGCAAATGCCGCATGTGCGTGCAGCGTATGCGGTGCGTGTGTGGCGCGCATGGAGTGGGGGCGCGTGCATGCCTTTCAGTATTTTGAATTGCCGCGTTCTTTTGCCACAAAACTGGCCGCTCCGAGCAGCACTATGGCGGTGGCTGCAATCATAATCGTGTTGCGTAG
>CAVDJG010000292.1:0-3027 GCA_963609005.1 Acidaminococcaceae bacterium | reverse complement strand
ATACACTCCGCTGTCGTTCTCGGGCTACCCCAACTGCTACGTCAACCGCGACCCGGCGCAATATTTCACCCCGTCGGCAGCCAACCTCGAGAGCGCCTACAACGAAACCAAGGAAGATGTGCGCCTCGGCGGCATTGAAGTGGCATCGGAGTTTGTCAACGGCAAGACACAGATCAACGCCACGGCAACGGCCACATTCATGACCGACATGGCCACACCCGACTACCGCATAGGCTTCGTGCTCACCGAAAACGGCGTGACTGGCTATTCGCAGACCAACGGATATGCCGGCGGCAGAAACGGTTCGTGCGGCGGTTGGGAGAACTATTCGGCTTCGGTGTCGGTAAATCTCGAGCATGTGGCACGCCTCATCGTGGGCTACAACGGCATAGAGGGCAGCATACCCGACAACGTTAAGGCCGACGAACCCATAACGTTCACCAGCCTTTTAACCGTGCCTTCAAACGTGCAGACCGCCGACAACCTGCAGGTGGTGGCCCTGCTCTACAACACACGCACCGGACTTATTGAGAATGCAGCCGAAGCCAAGGTGGGCAACAGTTCGGCAGTGACGGCCATTGCCGACACCCACGACTCTCCGGCACCCGTTGTTCGCGTGGTTGACGGGCGCGTGGTGGCCGACAACTTCAACGGCACTCTGCGCATATACACCACCGACGGCAAGCAAGTGTCGGCATCGCAGCTCGCACACGGCATCTACATCGTGAAGGGCACCGACGGCAACCGCACGTTTGTAAAGCGCATAGCATTGTAAAACAAAGCAATTACAGGGCGGCAGGGCGGCCACACAGAGCACGCCATGCCGCCTTGCTCATAGGCAAAACAATTCACAGCATATTTTTTTATGAAAAGATTTTTCTTCGCAATCATTATGATGGTGGCCGCCGTAACGACGGCCCTCGCAGCCACGCCCTTCACCTATTGGGGCTACTGCGACAAGAACATTGCCGGCGAATACAACTCGCTGGCCTACGGAAAAGCAGCAATCTACATTCCGGCAGAGGTGGCACAGAAATATGTGGGCCACCAGGTCACCGGCGTGCGCGTGGGTCTTGCCGACGCCACAACGTCGCTCAGCGTATTCGTGAAGACCAGCCTCGACGGCGACAACGTTGCCTCGCAGCAGGCCGAAACCAACTCCAAGGGTTGGAACATCGTGCGTTTCGACCAGGCCTACACCATAACCGGCGAGGGCTTCTATGTGGGCTACGAGTTTTCGGGCACAACCACGGCCATAGGTTGCTCGTTGGTGCGCAGCCAGTATGGCAACTACACCAACGACGGCAGCGGTTGGGTTGACAACAGTGCCGATGCCTCCAACCTCGACAAGACACTGTCGATATGGGCACGCATCGAGGGCGAAGACCTTCCGGTTGACCTCAGCCTCGTCGAGGTGAACGACATAGCCACCAAGGTGGGCCTGCCGTTCACCATCAAGGGCCGTGTCATGAACCTCTCGGCCACTAAGGTGTCGTCCTACCGCGTGGGCTACAGCATCGACGGCGGCACAGAAGAGTATGCCGACATCGACGCTTCGCTGTCGTCGCGCAGCGAGGGCGAGTTCACAATTGATCATGCAGCACTCGAGGCCAGCGGCAAGCACACCCTCAAAGTGCGCATCGTGTCGGCCGACGGCGAGGCCGATGCCTACGAAGGCAACAACAGTCGCGAGGCACGCATACTCATGGCGAGCGTTTCGGCAGTGAAGCGTGTGGTAATGGAGGAGTACACAGGTCTGTACTGCGGCTACTGTCCGCGCGGCATCGTGGGCATTGAAACGATGATCGAGCGCTATCCCGACAACTTCATAGCCGTGGCCAAGCATTGCTACACGGGCACTCCCTCTGAGTTGCAAAGCCCCACCTACGACTACGAGATAAGCGGCGGATTTCCCAAGTGCATCATCGACCGCCGATGGCAGTGCGATCCCGGACCGTCAAACGTGTCGGGTTATGTGCTCGGAGCCAAGAACCAGGGCACTGTCGTAGGTCTTGATGCCGATGCAGCCTACACCTCAGAAGAGTCAACACAGGTGAGCGTTGAGGCCATTGCACAGTTCCTCGTTGACAAGAGCAACGCCAACTACCGCTTTGCCTTCGCGCTCATCGAGAACGATGTCTACCAGCCCAACGGCGATAAATACACACAGGCAAACAGCTACTACGGCAAGTCTACCGAGATGGGCGGTTTCGAAAGTCTTCCCAGCAAGGCCCCGATAGTGCTGCAGCACGTGGCACGCTCGGGCTATCATGTAAAGGACGGCATCGAGGGAAGCATTCCCACAAGCGTAAGCTCAAGCTATCCCGTGAGCTACCGCGTCACGCTCGACGTGCCTTCAACGGTTAACAAGCCCGAGAATCTGCACCTCGTTGTCTACGTTCTCGACAAGTCTACGGGCTATATAGAAAATGCCTGCGAGGTGGCCATAAAGGCCGGGTCGGGCACAGGCATTTCAGAAACACGCGCCACTGTCGCTCCCGACCTTACGGTTGTAGGCGGAAGCATCGTGGCTGAGGGCTTCGACGGACAGCTCACCGTATATTCTGCCGACGGCACCCAGGTGGCCAACGGTTCGCTCGGCCACGGCATCTATGTGGTGAAGGGCACCAGCGGCAAGAGCAAGTTTGTGAAGAAGATAGCAATCTGACGCTTCGCACACGACAAAAACAACAACGGGCGCACCGCAATGGTGCGCCCGTTTTGTTTTTGTGCGGCACGAAGCCTACGGCAGCATTACACTATGGGCAGTGAAATGCCGTTGATTTTCTGGTAGATGTCGAGCGCGAAGATGTCGGTCATGCCGCTTATGAAGTCGATGACGGCCATGACACGCGTCTCGAGGTCGTCGCTGTTTATTTCATACTGGTTGCTGAAACGCTTGCGCAACTGCTCCGAATGATATTTCTCGGGACTTGCCGCCGCCTCGATGAGCGACTGCAAGAGCGTCTCCATAATCTTGTATCCGCTCAGTTCCACGTCGAGCACCGGCTTCGAGTTGTATATCTT
>CAVDJG010000291.1:0-3084 GCA_963609005.1 Acidaminococcaceae bacterium | reverse complement strand
ATACGTCCCTGTGCAGTAGCGTTGGCCCCGAAGGTCACGGCCTGTATCACGCCCGAAGGCAAAACCATGCGGTAGTCGGCTGCTGCACCAATGGTGTGGCATGGCACATAAGGCACTTTTTTGCCCTTATAGTTGTTGACAACATATTTTCCGTTGGTTTTCACGCTGTCTTCATACTCTCTGAATTCAGCGTTGGTGTAGCCATAATTCACAGTCCAGGCCAAGCGGTTGCCAAAGGCACTGCCGCGCAGCCCGATTTCAAGTCCGCAGCTGCGGCTCTTGCCGGCATTAACCATCATGCGTCCGAAGCCGTATGTGCCGGCCATTATCGAAAGTTGCTGGTTGTTTATCTGCATGTAATACAGCGAAAAGTCGATTTGCAGCGCGTTGCCGAGCACATTCAGATGTCCACCCAACTCATAGTTCCAGCTTGTTTCGGGCTTGTAGGATATTGTGTTGTTCACCTTCTCATAGTCAGAGCCTGTATGCGGAACATCATAGTCGCCGCTTTTTGCGTTGGCATAATTGGCCATTAGTTCGGTTTGCAGTATGTCGGAAAACATTTGTATGTTGTAGCCTCCGGCACGGTAGCCTTTGCTCACTACTGCATAAACAAGACTGTTGTTTCGGTCAAGTTTATAACTCAAACCGATTTTCGGAAGCAGTTGCGAAGCATGGCTGCGTGTGCCACTTGCAAGTTTCGACGTAAGGGCATTGGCAAAATCCTCGCCCATGACGCTTCCCGCTATCTTCATCTCGGCCTTCGAGTCGTAGTCAACTTCTGTGCGGTTGTATTCATAGCGAAGCCCTATTGTCGCAACGAGGTTGGATGTGATGTTGATGTTTGACTCGTGAAACACGCCGAAACAGAACTGTGGGGTGCGGAATGTCTCAGGCACTTGCAAACTTGTTTCCACGTCAACACCGCCTGCCTTTTCTATTATTGCCTCGGCCATTTGCTGCGACATTCCCTTTTTAGTCATCCTTTGCACAATACCGTTGTACATCGACTTTTGTATTACACCAGCCAATTGACTGGTCGTGGCTTCGCCGAAATACACAGGTGCCGTCGTACGCAGCCATTGATAGCTGCCGGCAAGTCCGAAGAGCCAATGCCAGAGTGTTGCGTTCTTGCTTTTCAGCGTAAGTTCTTCTGTAACCGAATTGTGCAACTGCTTCTGTTTCATGTGCATGTAATCAATGTCGGTATAATCTTGATCCATGAACATATTGTCGTGCAAATACTGATAACTCGTTGTGGATTGCATCGAAAACAGGTCGGCTTCATATTTTGTCGTCAACCCTACACTTGCAATGTCGCGCCGATAGCGGCCTGAATGGTTTGAAGACGGATCTTCGGTGTGCCCGGTCTTGGGGTCGAGCAAGCCATAGGCAAAGCCGTTTTGTTCTACATGCTGGTAGCTGGCAGCGAAATCGAAACCGAGCCGTGAGGTAGGGGCGAGCACCAAACGAAATCTTCCGCCGCCCTCATTAAGTCTGTCGGCCCGTTCGCCTGTCGCCGTGTTTCTCTGGAAGCCGTTGGTTCCGTCATAGAAAGCAGAAACTGAAAACGCCTTGGCGTCGTCGATTTTATGGAAATATCCAAGCTCGGCGTTCCGCCAGAAATCGGTGCCGCAGCTCAGCTTTATGTCGGTGCCCTCATAATACATCGGGTTTTTCGTGTACATCTTCACAAGTCCGCCTTCGGTGTTCTGCCCATAAAGAGTGCCTTGCGGGCCTCTTAGCACATCCACCCGAGCTATGTCGTGGAAATAGGAGTTGTATGCACTTTTGCACATCACGGGCATATCGTCGAGATAAATGCCTACGGCAGGGTTGTTAACCCTCGACCCAAATCCACGCATATATAATGAAGATGTGTATCTTGTGCCATAGTTTGGCATCGCGAAAGAAGGGATGAAGGCCGACAGGTCGCGCAAGTCTTTTGCCCCCACATTCTTCAAGTCCTGGTTTGACAACGATGTTGCGCTGACAGGTTGGCGTCGCAGGTTGAAGGCTTCCTTTGGACGATTGGTGACAACAATTTCGTCGATGTCGTAAACCCTCGAAGAGTCGATTGCAACAATCTTTGTATATTCATTCGTGTGGGGAGTGCCAGCACCGGCCGCCGTGGCAAAAAGTGCGGCACAGGTGAATGGAAGAAGCCTGCACATGTTTTTGTTCATTTCGTTTCCTATTGTTGATTTTCTTTTCCGTGGTGCAAAGTTATTGGCAAACTATGACCTGCACAATCATATAATGTTATGAAATTGCAGATGCACGAAGTCTTGGCTGCCATGCATCGCCCCCGTTGCATGGGTCTCTTCTCGCCTGCAATCCGGCGTGCACCGTATGCTGCACATGCATGCGCCGCATGCACGGCACGTGTGCCGCAAACGTAAAGCGCATGCGGCGCGTGTGCGTAACCGTTGCATGCACACGTTGACCATCAAACGTGCACCCACACATTGCACAACATTTAATGTTTCATAAAAACCGCAAAGCATGGCTTTTTTGTCATGTATGATTATAGTATTTTAAAAGAAAGTGTTACTTTTGCAGTTACATTTGATTAAATACTAATTTGTTATGGTTAAAATCACATTTCCGGACGGTACTGTTCGTGAGTACGAGCAGGGCGTAACCGGGCTTCAAATCGCCGAGAGCATTTCGCCGGCTCTCGCCCGTGACGTTGTATCTTGCGGTGTAAATGGCGAGACTGTAGAGCTAAATCGTCCGATTCTCAACGATGCGAAAATCGCGCTTTACAAGTTTGACGACGAAGAAGGAAAGCACACTTTCTGGCACACATCGGCACACCTGTTGGCCGAAGCCCTGAAAGAACTCTATCCCGGCATACAGTTCGGTTTCGGTCCTGCTGTGGAAAACGGGTTCTTTTATGATGTCATGCCAAAGAAAGGCGATGTCATAAGCGAGAGTGATTTCCCGAAGATTGAGGAGAAGATGCGCGAGCTGGCCAAGAAAAACGAGCAGGTGGTGCGCAAGGAAATATCGAAAGCCGATGCTCTGGCCGAGTTCAAGGCCGACGGGCAGGACTACAAGTGCGAGCACATAGAGCAAGAC
>CAVDJG010000290.1:0-3093 GCA_963609005.1 Acidaminococcaceae bacterium | reverse complement strand
TTGCCAGGCTCGCCGCCAAGCTTCACGCAAGCAAGTCCGGCTCCTTCCTGTCCGCGGTTGTGCTGTTTCTCCATCATCAGATAAAGTTTATTCAACCCGAACATCCAAGTGCCGTATTTCTTCTGATAGTAATCCAAGGGCTTCAGCAATCTTATCATTGCCACGCCACATTCATGCTTTAACGGTTCCACAGTTTTTTTGTCATTTATAATGTTTCGTAATTATCCTTCACTTTCTTCTACACTTAACGGGCATACCACGTCTTTGCGGCCCGATTTTCAACACGCGCACGAAGCATAAGAAATGTACACGCGTACATTTATATATAATTAATGAGCGCCGACCCAAACAGAGAAATCAACGCTCATCAACATACCATTATCGTAATATATTTATCACCAACGACGCAACCGACGTTACAATTCCAACGAAAGAGAACCACAACGTGGTGGACGACCCTATGGTAGAATTTCTCGACTTCACTTTGTTTGGCTCAACATACACATAGTCGTTTTGCTGCAAATAGTAATACGGCGAGTTTATGAGGTTGGCATCATTCAAATTAAGACGATGCTGCGACTTTTGTCCGTTTGCATCCTCACGTATCAGGAGCACATTGTCGCGCCGTCCATACATGGTAAGGTCGCCGGCCTGTGCCAATGCCTCGAGAATGCTCATTTTCTCCGATGTCACAGGAACCACCTTCGGACTTGCCACCTCGCCAGCTACGGTCACACGATAACCCGACATTCTAACTATCACAACGGGATTTTCGGTTGCAGCCAAATAGGGAGATATTTTTTCCTTTATAAGTTTTTGACACTCATCTTTTGTCAACCCTACCACATGCAAGGTGCCCACAACCGGGAAATCTATACAACCATCATTGTTTACAAGATATGATGCATTATTCGTCGTGCTCGTGCTGCCTTCTCCCGAACTGCCCGACACGCCATGGCCGAGGTTGAAAGGTTGTGCGGCAGCAGGATCTGACGTCACCACGGTAATTGTCAGCTGGTCTTTGGGCATAATCTTCGCATCATAAAGCCCGCGTGAACTTGCAAGGTTCAGAGTGTCGATGTTTGTAAAATAAGGGATTTTCTTAATCGAGCCACAACTGCCCATGCACAAGACCAATGCCAAAAGGACAAATGGTAGTAAATACTTTTTCATAATCTGTGTTGCAACGTATAAGTAAAAATTGTTCTGCAAAAATACTATTTATTTCTGGATTTCACAAAATTTCACCTGACAAATTACCTGCCTCTTTCGTCGTTTTCATAACAACAATTACGTTCACTTAGAAATCGCACATGACACGATGCCGTAAACACTACTCCCCTTGCATACAAGAGCAAAAGAAATCGCCCTGTCAACGTTGCCTGTCGTCATTCATTATAGGCTCCACAATTTGGGCACACACCTTTTTCTGCCATGCGTGCGCCACATTTTCCGCAAATATACGGATAATGGTTGTGCTTGAAATAAACCACGAGTGCATATACAGTGTAGGCCACAAGCAGCAAATAACCTATATAATACAATGTTGCAACGCTAAATACAATATAATTTATGGCGCACACTGCAAACAACCCACTGATGTAAAGCGTTGCCCCTCCGAAATCGAGTTTATGATAAACATCGTCAATCGTGGCTATTGCAATTATTGTCATTGCCCATACCGACACAAGGAACACCGACAATATTTTCGGGACAACAAACGGATTTAACGTGGGATGGAAGTAGAAATCACGCCATGTATCGGGAGCGAACAACTGTATGCTGGAATAGAATGCCGCAGAGTATGCCACGACGAGGGCAAGCAGCGTGGGGTAAAACGACTGGATGTCATTTAAATGCACAATGTTGGCTTTCTTACGCAGGATATTGTGCAGAAGATAGCACACTGCTATCAATATTATGACAACAAGAAATATTAGCAGATGTACATCAGAGAACGTTGATATGAACTGTGATATTGGGTCGTCGGGCACAACATTCTGCAACAAGACACATTCATGCACCCATCCGAAAGTGTATTGGTCACGTGCCACCTGTATCCATACCGAATCCATCATATCGTCTTTCAGAACACGCATATCAACCACAACGAGGTGTTCGCCTTTGCGCACTGTCAGCGAATCGGTGGGCATCAGCGACACACCTTCTTCGGGCTGTTGGCACAAAAGAACCATCGAATCGCCCTTTACCACAAAGTTGTAGTTTTGCGAATAGTGGTGAGTGCGCACAAACATGTCGGTATCGTTTTCCACACATGCATGCACATCACGCCTCATATTGCCATGACTCCTGTCATGGTAACATCCGCACAGAACTACCGACAACAGCGCAATAATGGCAACAACCTCAGCTTTCCGCATACACATTCATCTCACATCGTGAACAATTAAACGAAAGGCGGAATTTTCTTCCGTCAGGCAATACAAGGAACAACGGTTCCTTCCAAGGCATTTTCTTTCCTTTTTTCGAGCAGAAGCCAAACGTGTTGCGCAGGCAATGACGGCAGGTCATTATCGGGAACATCGACTGTTTCGCTTTTCCTTCGGCACGGCCCAACTCATAAGCGTCGGGCACTCCGGCCACACCATGCTCATCATACAGTTCGCGAGCAAGGCGGTTGGCTACATTAGCGGCATTTATCGCATTTGCCGCTATCCTTTCACTTTCACCATGCACCGGGGAATGATTTGCCGACGCAAAACAGTGCGCCACATCTTTGGTTTGCACGGGTTGGGCCATCAGTTTTTCCACGACATTGCGCCGCAGCTCAGCCAGCACGCTGGACGGTATGAACATCTTGTCACTTTCGCCCTCAAACGTCACACTGCCGGCCTTATATATCGTGTTTCCCAGCTTTTCCAATTGCCTTACGATGTTGTCATGTTGCGGCTTCAAGGCCTCTTCAAACCTTCCCTCAACCGTTGCCATGCATTTTCTGCCCATTTCATCAGCTGCGCTTATGCACAATTCACTGTCTGAACAACGCACCGAGAAGTCAACCGACAGACGACGTGTTGCAGTCTGACGAGACAAAATCCTTTCAAACATCTGGTCATTGTTACGGTATAGAGC
>CAVDJG010000289.1:0-3096 GCA_963609005.1 Acidaminococcaceae bacterium | reverse complement strand
GTTTGGTATAGGGGCTTGCTATGACAAATTGGATAACAAAGAAACGGCAATAGAATACATACAAAGTGCCAAGGCGTATTACAACAAATACGACTATGGAACATCAAGAAAGGCGAAAATGGCATATATCGATTCCATATTGGTTGCCAACAACCAATAATTGCCATTGGCACATTTTTTGCTTTTCTGTGTGTATTGGGCTTTTGCCTACACATTTTGATTATTGATTTCAAGAAATAACACAAAAAAACGAATACAAATGACAAACCAGTTCTCACCAAAAGTTTCCGAAATACTCGCATTCAGTAAAGAAGAAGCAGTGCGTTTGGCAAGTTCTTCGGTTGCTCCCGAGCATCTGATGTTGGGGATGTTGAGAGAAAAAGACAATCCTCTAACTGATTTATTCACGCGTATGAACATAAACCAAAGTGAAATAAAGAACCAGCTTGAAGACAAGATAAAAGAAAATCAGCAACCAGTGGCAACAAACGACGAGGAAAACATAATTCTGAACGAACAGGCAAGCAACATTCTCAAACTTGCCGTTCTGGAAGCCCGTCTGCAACAGACATCGATAGTTGATGCCAGCCATATAGTGCTTGCCATACTGCACGACCAGACAAACAACGGGGCTAAAGCAATATTGGAAAGCAACAACATTGACTATGAGAAAGCAGTTTCTTTGATGCAGAAAAGAAGTACTGCGAAAAATGGCATTTCACTGTCGGAAGACGAAGAAGACAAAGACCTTACCTCCGGTCAAACAGGGTCAGGTTCCGACCGACATGCGGCCAACCGGCCCGGTACCGCAACACATCAAGGCGGCAATGAGGGCGGAACACCAGTACTTGACAAATTTTCAACCGACCTGACATTGGCTGCAAGCACAGGCAAACTCGACCCGGTTGTGGGCCGGACAAACGAGATAATGCGTGTGACAGAGATTTTGTGCAGGAGAAAAAAGAACAATCCCATACTCATTGGAGAGCCGGGTGTGGGAAAAAGCGCCATAGCCGAGGGTTTGGCGCAGCTTATTGCCAAGCGTAAAACGTCGCCGGTGTTGTTCAACAAACGCATTGTGAGGCTCGACATGACATCGGTCGTAGCCGGAACAAAATACCGCGGGCAGTTTGAAGAGCGCATACAGGCTTTGTTGAAGGAGCTTGAACAACATCCCGAAGTGATTGTGTTTATCGATGAAATACACACTATCATCGGGGCAGGAAGTACTCCGGGAACGATGGATGCGGCCAACATCATGAAGCCGGCACTGGCACGCGGGGCCATTCAATGCATTGGCGCAACCACTCTTGACGAATATCGCAACAGTATAGAAAAGGACGGAGCACTTGAACGCCGTTTCCAAAAGATAATAGTAGAGCCAACCTCGGCCGACGAGACGCTTGAGATATTGAGAAACATAAAGTCAAGATACGAGGATCATCATCACGTGGAATACACCGACGGGGCTTTGGAAGCGTGCGTGAAACTCACCGACCGTTATGTTACAGAACGCCATTTCCCCGACAAAGCCATTGATGCGCTTGACGAAGTCGGCGCAAAAGTGCACATGAAGAATGCCACAGTGCCGCCTTCGATTGAGAACAAGGAGAAGGAGGTGCACGAGATGACGCTGAAAAAGCAGGAGGCTGTGAGAAATCAGGACTTCGAAATGGCCGCCACCTATCGTGACAAGCAATGCGAACTTGAAGAGGAACTCAAGAAGCTGAATGAAGAATGGCTTCAGAACGAGGACGGACAACGTGAATGTGTTACCGAAAAGGATGTGGCAAACGTGGTTTCCATAATGTCGGGAATACCTTTGCAGAAAATCACGGAGACCGAAAACGAACGTCTGCGCGACATGGGCAATGTGTTGAAACACTCTGTAATAGCGCAAGATGCCGCTGTGGAGAAAATCGTAAGAAGCATTCAGCGCAGCCGCCTCGGACTGAAAGATCCCAACCACCCTATCGGCGTGTTCCTCTTCCTCGGACCTACCGGCGTGGGAAAAACCTATCTTGCGCAGCGTCTTGCCGAACTTATGTTCGGGTCGAAAGATGCTCTTATAAGGATAGACATGAGCGAATATTCTGAAAAGTTCAACACGTCAAGACTTGTCGGAGCGCCTCCCGGATATGTGGGATATGGCGAAGGTGGCCAACTCACCGAGAAAGTGCGCCGCCGCCCCTACTCCATTGTTCTGCTCGACGAGATAGAAAAGGCTCACGGCGACGTGTACAACCTCTTGCTGCAAGTGCTCGATGAAGGACGCATGACCGACGGCAACGGACGGCTTGTTGATTTCCGCAACACGATAATCATCATGACTTCGAATGCGGGAACACGCCAACTGAAAGATTTCGGCAACGGCATAGGCTTCACCTCATCGGCAATGCACGCCGATGGCAATGGCGCTAACGACAAAGAACGTGCACGTTCAATTATACAGAAAAGCCTTAGCAAGCAGTTTGCCCCGGAGTTTCTCAACAGGTTGGACGAAATTATCACGTTTGACCCGCTTGACAACAACGCCATACGCCATATAATCGACATCGAACTGGCCACCTTGTGCAAACGGCTCGACACATTGGGCTATGCGGTGACGATTACCGATGAGGCCAAGGATTACATTTCGTCGAAAGGCTATAATCAGCAATTTGGCGCGCGACCGTTGAAACGTGCGATACAGACATATATTGAAGACGGCTTGTGCGAACTCATTTTGTCGGAAAAACTGTCTGTCGGCAAACATGTAAACATAGGAATGGCCGACGACAAAGCCGAACTGACATTTGATATTGTGGAATAGCCGACAAAGGAAAATAGGCCGACAAATTCAAATGTCTATTGAATAGATGACGCTCAAGCAGCGTGTGGGGAGAAATTTCTTTGCTTTTCCTCGTGAAAAAGTTGTGGATTTTTTGACATGTGATGTCAGGCATATATATGTGTCAGGCATCACATGTTTGCTTTTATGGCTGTGTGCGGCCAACAAAACGGCCGTTTTTGTTGCAAATGCAGAAGAAATATCCTTAAATGCAAGTGACGGCACACCATATAAAGTTTTTTTTATGTAAATTTGCAGCATAATAT
>CAVDJG010000288.1:0-3100 GCA_963609005.1 Acidaminococcaceae bacterium | reverse complement strand
GGCATAGCGGAACAGCACGATGTCGTTGTCGGGCATGCGTCCGTCGGAGTAGGCAGTGCGGTCAACTTCATATTTCTTCATTCTCGCCCCGGCCGTTTGTTTGTATTTGCTTGCCGTGAGGTTTTCTTCTACTGCCATTGGCATATATTCCAGTTGCTCGCCGTTGTCGAGCATTACAGGGTTGCCGTCAACCTCGATTTTACCCGTATAGAAGTTCATGTCGAGCCGCTTGTCGACATTGTCAGTGCCATAACCATAGGCTTGCATTGTTGCGATTGTGGCACATGTGCCATTCTCCGACGAACCTCCATAGGCTCCTCCGTGGGCATAGTGACGCGAACGGAAAAGGTAGTGGAACTCGTTGGTGTATAACATCTTGTCGAGCGGAATGGTGAAGATGTTTTCCTGCGAGTTTTCGTTGTGCACGGCGAAATTGGCCGTATAGTCGGTTTCAAGCCGGTAGCCGCATGCTTCTATTTTGTCGCAATAGGCTATGCAAGCCTGCCATGCATTCAGTTTGTTGCCGTCGATGTTGAATGTGATGTTCTTTCCGTCGGGATGTTCGCCTCCCGTCCAGTTGTCGTTGGTGTATATTTCGGCATTGAGGGCAAGCTTTGCAAGCAGAAAATAGGCCACCGGCTTTGTCACTCTCCCGTAGTTTGTGCCCTGCATGTTGCTCCTTCCGTCGGGCAGAAGCGGTGCGGCTTCCTGCAGTTCGTTTACTGCAAACCAGAAAATGTCGCTGCGGTTGCTTTGCGTTATGCCGTCAACCTGGTTGTCGGCCGTGGTTGTCAGCGGAATGCGTCCGAACATGTCCATGGCATAGTAATAGAACATTGCGCGTATGGCCCTCACTTCTGCCGTATAGGCTTCGATGTCGCTCTTGCCTACGATGCCGTTGCTGGCCTTCAAGGTTGCTATCGACTTGTTGGCAAGCACGATTACTTTGTACAGGTATTTCCACACGTTGTAAAGGTCGGTGTCGGTTGGTGTCCATGTGTGGTCGTACATGTTTTTCCACAAACCGCCGTCATACCAGTCGCCGCCCCTTATCGGGTTGAGTGCCTCGTCGGTTGTTATTGTGTTGTAGTCGTATATGCCCCGGCAGGTGCCTTGCAGTCCTTCGCATTCCTGGTTGGCTCCGATGTAGTTGTAGAGCGTGGCCACGGTGTTGGTGTAAAGGCTCGTGGCGTCGGAATATATCTCGTCTTCGGGTATCTGGTCCTTTGGATTTTCGCCGAGACATGATGCCAGGGCGAGTGCCGCCGAGATTATGGCCGTTAGTGTGTATGCTTTTTTCATAGTGGTTGCGTTTAGAATTGTATGCTTACTCCCACGGAGTAGGTGCGGTAAACCGGATAGTTGCGTTTGTCGTCGATGCCCATTGTCGAGTTCACCACGCTGTTGTTTATCATGGGGGTGAGGCCGCTGTAGCCGGTTATCGTGGCAAGGTTGTTCACGCTGCACGACACGCGCAGTGATCGTATGGTCTTTGTCTTTATGGGCACTATGTAGCCAATGGTGAGATATTCAATGTTGAGGTAGTCGCCGCATTCGAGCCAATAGTCTGAAATGTTCTGGTCTACGATGTTCTTTTTTGGCGCATCGGCGAGCACGTTGTAGTCGGGGAAACTCGACATGTTGGTGTAGGCCAGTCCCGTGCCGTTGAATATTTTGTGCCCGAAAGCCCCGTTCATCTGCAGCGACAGGTAAACGTCGCGGTAGCGCAGACTTATGTTCGACCCCAGCAGAGCCTTGGGTGTGGCCTGGCCGCATATCTTTCGGTCGCCACCGTCGCCGAAGTCTATTTTCCCGTCGTTGTTTATGTCTTCTATGTCATATTTGTTTGTGCCCTGTTCGTCAACGCGCAGCCCCTTGCAGTGAGGCAGGTAGAACACGCCGAGAGGCTGGCCCACTATCTGGTAGAGCACATGGTTGTTGTCGCCTCCGTTCTGTCCGGCTCCGTCGAGGCTGCCTATTGCCGTTACCTTGGCGGCCGACATGTGCATGCCGTTGTAGTCGCCGCTTAGCGAGAGCAGTTTGTTGCGCTGGAACGACACGTTCATGTTGATGTTCAGTTCGATGTCGCGTCGCTGTATGGGCGTTGCCGACAGACCTATTTCAAATCCGCTGTTTTGCATCGAACCGATGTTGGCCAGCAGCTTGTCGTAGGCAAACGGCGGCACAGGCACGTCGTAGGAATAGAGCATGTCGGTGGTTTTCGAGTAGTAATACTCGGCCGTGAGCATAATCTTGTTGTCCAAAATGCCTATGTCGGTGGCAATGTTGAATGTCGATTTCGTTTCCCATTTCAGGTCGGGGTTGTTGTTGCGTATCATGCCGAGTGTCACGGTGGGCGTGTTTCCCACGGGCACGATGCCGGTGGGCTGCACGTTGTTCATCGACGTGTAGGCTGCTATGCCGCCCAGGTTGCCCGAGCGTCCGTAGCTGGTGCGCACTTTCAGCGTTTTCACGAGCGATTGCCTGTGCATGAAATTCTCGCGCATCACGTCCCACGACAGCGACAGCGACGGGAAAAATCCCCACCTGTTGTTGTCGCCCACCATTGACGATCCGTCGGCGCGCAAGGTTGCTGCGGCCGTGTAGCGTTGCATGAACGTGTAGGATGCCGTGGCCATTGCCGATGCAAGAGTACGGTCTTCGTAGGTGCTTTCCGAACCGCTGAACGGTTTCGAGGCCGTTGCCCCTATGTTGTAGTAGCCAAACAGGTTGTTGGCTATGCCCTTGGCGTGTACGCCGAAGGCCGAGCTTTCCGATTTCTGGTATTCTCCGCTTATGTCGGCCGACAGTGAGTGTGCGTTCCATGTGTGCTTGTAGCCGAGGGTTATGTTGCCGAGCCATTCCTGCTTTTTGTATTCGCTGCGGTAGACATTGCCCTGCGCCCACACCCAAGTGGGGCAGAACTGCGATGTTTCGGTTGACGCGTAGGAGTAAGACCCGAATGCCGACAACGTAAGCCACGGTGCAAGTTCGTAGGAAAGTTGCAGGTGGGTGTTGAAGTTGAGGTCTTTCTGGTCGTTGCGTTCTTGCAGTATTGCCCCCGGCGGATTTATGCTGTATGCAGTCTGGTTCTTTGTCC
>CAVDJG010000287.1:0-3105 GCA_963609005.1 Acidaminococcaceae bacterium | reverse complement strand
CGACGAGGAGTTGGCCTTATCCTACATTGATGGAAATAACAAGGCTTTTGACTTGCTTTTGCTTCGCAACCAGTCGAGAATATTTTCATACATCTGCTTTGTTGTGCGCGACCGCGACACGGCCGAGGACTTGTTCCAGGAAACCTTCGTCAAGGTGATTACGCGGTTGCAGGAAGGACGATATGTGGTGAGCGGAAAGTTCGGCGCATGGGTCATGCGCATTGCACACAATGTCATAATGGATTGGTATCGCGACTTGCAGACTGAGCGCGTGGTTGATGCCGACAATGACAACGATCTTTCCAACATCGGCGGCATCGACATGACTGTGGGGAGCATCGAAAACCACTATGTGAACAGTCAGGTGATGCACGATGTGCGCAATTTGCTCGACAACTTGCCGCCGGCGCAGCGCGAGGTGGTGTTCATGCGCTACTATCAGCAACTGTCGTTCAAGGAAATTGCCGACAGCACCAACGTGAGCATCAACACGGCACTAGGGCGCATGCGCTATGCAATAATCAACTTGCGCCGCATGGCAAAAACCTACAACATGACGCTGCAACTGGCATAATGCCTGCCTTGCAGGCACTCGCGGCGCGTGCTTTTGTGCATTGTTTGCCGTGATGCCACTCTCTTTCGGCGTTAAAACAAAAAATCCCCCGACATCATCTGCCGGGGGATTTTCTTTGTGAAAGCTATTGTTTGTTATTTGTTTTCGGTGTCGATGGCCTTTATCTTCTGCCTTACGAGCTCGAGGTCGTCCTTTAGTTTCTGCACTTTGCGGTTCATCTCGTCGATGAGCGAGTTGCCTTTCTTGCTGCTTGCATTGAGGAAACCAAGGTTGTTCTCGTAGGTCTGGATCTCCTGTTTCATCTGCTCGTAGCGGCGCATGAGCCTTCCACGCTCGTTGTCGAGGGCGTCTTCGCCGCGTTTTGCCACGTTCTTCAGGTTGTTCTTGAAGTTGTCAAGACGCTTGCGGGCTATCGAGATGTGCAGGTCTTTGTATATCTTGTCAACCGTATCGTGGTATTCCTTGTAGAGCTTGTCCTTTTCTTTGTAGGGCACATGACCCGTTGCGTTGTATTCGTCAACGAGTTTCTGCAGTGTTTCCTGCACGTTGCCGGCGGCATCGGTGGCGAGCTGGCGCATCTGTTCGAGTATGCCGCGCTTCTTTTCAAGGTTTGAGTTCTCTTCTTCGTGCACTCCTGCGTGTGCCGCATTGCGTGCATCGAAGAATTTGTTGCATGCAGTTATGAACTCGTTCCACAGTGCATCGCCGAGCTTCTTCTGTGTCGGTCCCACTGTCTTCCATTCTTTCTGCAGTGCCACGAGCTTGTCGCCGGTTGATTTCCAGTCGGTGCTTTCGGCCAGACTTTGGGCTTTTGCCACTAGCGCACGTTTCTTCTCGGCGTTGGCACTCGATGTCTTTTTGAGTTCCTTGTAGTATTGTGCCTTTGCAGTGAAGAAGCTGTCGCATGCCGAACGGAACCGTTCGAATATCTTGATATTGGTTTTCTGCGGTGCAAAACCAATGTTTTTCCACTCTGCCTGCAGCTCAATCAGGAGCTTGGAGCGCTTCTCCCAGTCGCTTGCTCCGTTGTTTTCTTCTGCGGCAATGGCTTCTGCCTTTTCGCAAAGAGCCGTCTTCTTGTCGAGGTTTTCCTGCTCTTCGGCACGCAGCGTTTCATAATATTGCTGGTGGCGCTTGTTTATCACGGTCGATGCAGCCTTGAAACGTGCCCACATCTGTTCGCGCAAGTCTTTCGACACGGGGCCGGTTTCGCGGTATTGCTGGTGCAGTTCCTGCAGTTGGTGGAACGCGCTTATCACGTCTTCCTCGTTGCCCAGCTTCTCGGCAGCCTCGCATAGCTTCGTCTTTATCTCGAGGTTTTTCTTGAAATCATACTCCCTTGCTTCGCTGTTGAGTTTCAGAAGGTCGTAGAACTGCTCCACATAGAGCTGGTAGTTGCGCCACAGTTCGTTGGCTTTGTCTGCCGGCACAGCCTTGATGTCTCTCCACTGCTGCTGCAGCTCCTTGAATTCGGAATATGATTTGTTGGCCTCGTCGGGCGAAGTGGCCATTGCTTTTATCTTGTTTATGATGTCGAGCTTCTTCTCAAGGTTGGCCTGTTTCTCTGCTTCTTGCTCCTGGAATATCTTGGCACGTTTTTCCCGCACCACGGCCATTTCGCTTTTGAAGGCGTTTTCGGTGTCGTCGGGCTTCAACTGGTAGGCTTCCGGGTCGCCGCCGTTGTCGAGGTATTGCTTCATCTGCGCCTCGCGTTCGGCATTGTGCAGCCGGTAGAAGATGCTTTTAAGGTGTTCTATCTCGTCTTTCTGTGGTGTTTCGTCGCTTTCGGCCATTTCTTTCAGCCGGCTCACGATTTCTTCTTTTGTCTTGTAAGTCTTGGCTGTGGCCCGTTCATCGCTTTTTTCCGGCTGTTCGTCGGGAGCGTTTTCGGCTTCGGCCTGAACTTCGTCGCAGGCTTTTTCCACTTGAACGGCAGATTGCTCCACGTTCTTCTCTTCTTCTTTTGCACCTTGCAAGAGGGCGTTTTCTTGAGAGTCCATCATTTCACTGTTTTAAGTTTATGACAAGGTTATCACTACATCGTGGCATGCCGCAGTGTGTTGTTGTACGCTGCTGCGGCCAGTTGCCATGATATTTCTCATGTTTTAATAAGTTGCAAACTTAAATAAAAAAAATGTAATAGCGGTGCGAAACGCGATTTTTTTTAGTTTTTCTTGTCTTTATGTCTTGCATGCACGGCTTTAAAGCAGTCTTTTGTGGCGCAGGATAATCCACGAAAGGGCCGAAACCACCACCGAAATTATCAGTGCTATGAGAAATCCGTAGCTGCTTGTTTCCATTCCGTTTATGAGGTTCATGCCGAAAAACGATGATATGAGTGTGGGCAACATCATGATGATTGACACCGATGTAAGTGTACGCATCACGGTGTTCATGTTGTTGTTGATGATGCTTGAGTAGGTGTCCATTGTCGATTCGAGGATGTCGGAGTATATGTTTGTGGTTTCGCGTGCCTGTGACATCTCGATGTTGACGTCTTCGATGAGGTCGGCGTCAAGTTCGTCTACTTG
>CAVDJG010000286.1:0-3111 GCA_963609005.1 Acidaminococcaceae bacterium | reverse complement strand
GGAGGGTGTCTCTTGATTCTATTTCCTTGAAAAACTCGTCTTCGGCATTCATCTGGAAACGGAGCTCTGGGTCGGCGGCTGCCGACTGGAGGCGGCGCACGATGTATTCCATGTCGATGTCGCCCTCAAACTGCTGGTCGTCAACCTTTATTACTTTCTTGTCGTCGGCCACATTGGTCTGGTCAAACAGGCTCAGCACCTTTTCGAGGTTGTTGTTCACCCTCCCGTGCAGCAACGGAATCTGCACGATGATGCTGTCATGCTGCAAACTTTCCACAAAGGGGTCGGGCATGCCTTCCTTCACCTCCTTGCCGTCGTAGTCGCGGGCATGGTGGTTGACATATACGATGGGCTCTTTTAGCTTGCCCACACAGTGTCCGAGCAGGTAAATGGCAACCATGGGAATGGCAAACCGCCCGTCGGTGTCTTTCCGCATGTTCTCCTCGTTGTTGTATTGCAGGGCGAGATAACGGCGGAAACGGAGCGTTTCGGTGGGCAGCCACGTCTTCTGAAGCTCGATGAGCATAAGGTGTGGCTGGCCGCATTCGTCAAGAACGGTTGCGGCAAAATCTATGCGGAACATTGAAATCGACTCACGGCGGGTGAGGTTGGCATATTCGTTTCGGCGTATCTTCACGTCGACGACTTTCTTCTTCAGCAATGCCGAAAGAATGGTCTTGGCGATGCGGTCGTCTTCCATGATATACTTGAAGACGGCATCGTAAAGCGGATTTGCAACATATACAACCATAATTATTTCCCCTTGTGTTAGTTGTCAGAACAGAATAATGCTCCAAATGTACGTTTTTTCGCCGAAACAGCCAAGCGAAACAGTGCTAAAATGCTGCTTTCGGCCAAAACATCGCGCCACGGGCGGTGTGGGCCATGCAGTTGTGCACAATATGCCGGTGTGATTTATAAAATGCGATATGTGAGCAAATTATGTCGCAATTTTTTGCATTACGGAATATATTTGCTAAATTTGCCAGCAGTAGATGCCGCAAGCGGTATTTTGAAAACGTGTAAACAACGGCAAAAACGTTATTTATTATGGTAAAGAAAACATTAACGACATTGGCGCTCGCCGCATTGGCAGTGACGGCCGGCGCACAGACAGAGCCTAACCGCCTGTTGTTGCACCAGAAATCGGGTGCAGTGAGCGCACACCGCGTGAACAGCGTGGACAGTATCACATTCGCCTCGGTTGAAGGCGACGTGCGTGCCGACGTGACATTCAACAAGTATGCAACCGGATCTACCGGCGACACTCTGTGGGTGGCGGTGAAGAAAACCGACGACTGCGCGTCTTACCGCATCGACGTGCGCCCCACGGCACAGATAGCTGCTTACAGCGACGACGTGCTCGCACGGTGGTTTGACATAAACGGCGGTGCGCAGTATGACAGCGATTTCACCAACGCGGTGATGACAGGCTTCGACACCAGGTTTAATGCCGGCACCGACTACACCGTGTTCACCGTGGCCTACGACGGCTACGGCGCAGCATGCGATGCTTCGCGCGCGCGCTTCAGCACTCCTGCGGCCGAGCTCGTGGGCAACCCGCAGGTGGTGTGCACCGTGGAAAACACAACCACCACATCGGTGAAGTTCCGCTTCAAGCCCAACGCCGACGTGTCGGAATACTATATCTGCATAATGAAGAAAGGCGAGGCCGACGCACAGTTCCTGCAGTGGGCTCCGATGTTCGGCTTTGCCAACATGGGCGACATGATAAAGCAGTTCAGCCAAGAGAGCTACACGGGCACATTCATAAAGGAAATCACAGATCTGACACCCGGAACAGAATATGAAATGTATGTTCTGCCGCTTGACGCCAACGGCAACTATGCCTCGCTCGTGAAGACAGAATGCGCCACCAAGAGCATGGGAGGCAAGGGCGAAGCCAAAATGACAATAACGATAGGCGAGTTTGGCGGCGACGCAACCAGCGGCTATTACCAGACCGTGACCTACACGCCCAACGACCAGACCGCACTCCATCGCGACATGATAATAGAAAAGACTGCCTACGACAGTTCGTGGGGCAAGGACAAAATCGTGGAATATCTGAAAACCGACAACGAGTATGATCCCTACTGGGACCAGTATGGAGTTGACGTGGCAAAGTGGAATGCTTCGCCAAACACATCCTACTATGCAGCATCGATAGGCAAAAACGCCAACGGTGAGTGGGGCGAACTCGTAATGGTTGAGTTTACAACCCCGTCGAAAGCTTCGGCTTTTGAGGCAGGTGCAGTGCCGCAGCGCGTGGCAAAGGCAAACGCCCAGCAGGGTGGCCGCGCACCGAAAGCCGCAAAACGTGCGCTGAGGCTCGTCGAGGCGCAGTAATGCCGCCATGCACACGGCCGTGGTGTGGCTTCTGCCGCACACGCACTTTTCGTGATGTGAAATTACGTCTATATATATAATAAGGTGGGCGGGTCAAAAAAAACAACCTGAATGTTACGGATTGTATTGGCCCGTCCGCCTTTCGCTTTTCATCTGCGCCCTGGCCACGTTTGCGCACTTGTGCACAAGAAGCGGCGGCACGCCGAACGCAACCTGCCGCGCCGCTGGCTGCAAACACACAAAGCGGGCCTTGCAGACAACGTGGAATGCACCGCCCGGAAAAACTTCCGATTTTTCATTTTTATTGCTGTGCGGCCACACAATTGGCAGAGTGAAAAGCAGAATGAAGCTAAAAATGCGATTTGTAGGTGATTTATACAAAATTAACCCTAAATATTTGCTTGAAAAGATTATTAATTTATAAATTTGCAACAAAATAGAAACTGCTATGAGGAAATTATTACTTTCTACACTGCTCCTGCTCGGCCTTGCCCTTACGGCAAATGCCCAGCTTCCTTCGGTGACACTGAAAAGCATCGACGGCAAAACCGTGCGCACCGACACACTGTCGAACAACGGCAAACCGTTCATCATCGATTTCTTCGCCACATGGTGCAAACCGTGCAACCGCGAGCTGTCTGCCATAAGCGAGGTGTATGAGGATTGGCAGGAAGAAACCGGCGTGAAGATATATGCCGTGAGCATCGACCAGGCACAGAACATAAACAAAGTGAAACCCCTCGTTGACAACCACGGGTGGAC
>CAVDJG010000285.1:0-3137 GCA_963609005.1 Acidaminococcaceae bacterium | reverse complement strand
ATTATTAAAGTTGTAATTTTGCCGTAAAATAAAGAAAAGGAATATGTCAGAATCAATCGATATCCGTGAATTGAACATACGGATTGAACAACAGAGCAATTTCGTTACTAATCTTGTAACGGGCATGAACCGTGTGATTGTGGGGCAACGCCATCTCGTTGACTCTTTGCTCATTTCGTTGTTGAGCGACGGCCACATTCTGCTTGAAGGCGTGCCTGGCTTGGCAAAGACCTTGGCCATAAAGACCTTGGCCAAACTTGTAGATGCCGATTTCAGCCGAATACAGTTTACTCCCGACTTGCTGCCTGCCGATGTAGTAGGAACATTGGTATATTCGCAGAAAGACGAGAATTTCCATGTAAAGAAGGGTCCGGTGTTTGCCAATTTCGTGTTGGCCGACGAAATCAACCGTGCCCCGGCAAAAGTGCAAAGCGCACTTTTGGAGGCCATGCAGGAACATCAGGTGACAATAGGCGACAGCACTTTCGACCTTCCCACGCCGTTTATGGTCATGGCCACCCAAAACCCGATAGAGCAAGAAGGCACCTATCAGTTGCCCGAAGCCCAGGTAGACCGTTTCATGCTGAAAGTTATAATCGACTATCCCACCATTGAGGAGGAGAAACTCATCATCCGTGAGAACGTAAGCCAGAAATTCCCCGAGGTGCAACCGGTGGTAACGGCTTCTGACATTCTCAATGCCCGCGATGTTGTGAAGCAGGTGTATATCGACGAGAAAATCGAACAGTATATTGCCGACGTGGTGTTTGCTTCGCGCTATCCTGACAGATATGGCTTGCCCGAGCTTAAAAACATGATAACTTTCGGCGGATCTCCGCGTGCGAGCATAAACCTTGCCAAGGCAGCGCGCGCCTATGCATTCATCAAGCACAGGGGATATGTGGTTCCCGAAGATGTCAGGGCCGTGGTGCACGACGTGATGCGGCACCGCATAGGCTTGTCGTATGAGGCAGAGGCCAACAATGTCACGAGCGAAGAGATTGTTTCAAGCATCATCAACAAGGTTGAAGTGCCTTGACGTGACAGTTCGGTTGGATTAGGGTTCTATAATTAATTTTTCGGCGTGGATACATCAGAAATATTAAAAAAAGTACGCAAGATTGAAATAAAGACCCGGGGGCTCAGCAACAATATCTTTGCCGGTCAGTATCATTCCGCGTTTAAAGGGCGTGGTATGGCTTTTGCCGAAGTGAGAGAATACCAGTTCGGCGATGACGTGAGAGACATTGACTGGAATGTAACGGCACGCTTCCGGCGTCCTTATGTGAAGGTGTTTGAAGAGGAACGCGAGCTGACCGTCATGCTTGTGATAGATGTTTCGGGGTCGTTGAATTTCGGTACGGTAAAGAGCACCAAGTCTGACTGTGCCGTGGAGATTGCCGCAACACTGGCATTCAGTGCCATACAGAACAACGACAAGATTGGCGTGATATTTTTTTCCGACAGAATAGAAAAATACATTCCGCCAAAGAAAGGCCGCAAGCACATCCTTTATATAATAAGGGAGATGCTCGATTTCAAGCCGCAAAGCCGCAATACCGACTTGGGTGAGGCAATGGCCTATTTCACGCGTGTGATGAAGCGCCGTTGCACGGCATTTGTGTTGAGCGATTTCTATGACGACAAGGATTTCTCGAAGCAGTTGCAGATAGCCAACAACAAGCACGACGTGATGGCAATACAGTTGTTTGACATCCGTGACAGGGAGTTGCCTAATGTGGGACTTATGAAAGTTGTCGATGCAGAAAACGGCAACGACTTCTACATCGACACAAGTTCGCGTAAAACACGTGCTGCCCATGCTGCGTTTTGGGCTGAACGCCAGGCCAGACTTAGGCAGGAATTCTCGCAAAGCAGTGTCGATTGGGTGTCGTTGGCAACAGGTGAAGATTATGTAAAGCACCTGATGAGACTGTTTGCGTTGCGCAATCACTGATTTCTATGGCATAATTCCATTGTGAGACAAATATATAGGGAGAGCATAATTTGAAAAGGTTAATATCCATTCTATATATATTATTGATGGTGACGGGCATTAATGCCCAAGTGAGTGTGGAGGCAAAAATCGACTCCACATATATATTTATTGGCCAACAGGTGCATGTCACAGTAACAGCAACGGCGAAAAACGGCAGCGATTTGGCGTTTCCTTCATTTAAAAGAGCGCAGACGTTGGTTCCGGGTGTTGAGGTGTTGGCCGTTTCTGATGCCGACACCGTGCAGGTAGAAGGCGAGATGCGTGTGTCGAAAACCTACACCATAACGAGCTTCGACGAGAAACCTTACCGCATTCCTGGCTTTAACGTAAAGTCGAGAGGAAAAACCTACACCTCAAACGAGTTGGCATTGAAGGTTATTTCGCCCGATGTAGACACGACGCGCACCGACCAGTTCTTTCCGCCCAAGGATGTTCAGGACAATCCTTTCCAATGGTCGGAATGGGCTTCGGTGTTTTGGCTGAGCCTTGTGGTGCTCGTCTTGTGCGGGGCATTTGCCTATCTGCTCGTTTGCCTGAAGCAAAACAAGCCCATAACGATAGCAATAAAGATAGTGAAGAAAATACCGCCTCACACGCGTGCGCTGAACGAAATGGGCAAGTTGAAGAACGAGCATGTGGCCTCTTCTGACGACCAAAAGACCTATTACACCCAGCTTACCGATACGTTGAGGCGATATATAAAGGAACGGTTCGGCTTCAATGCCATGGAAATGACGAGCGACGAAATACTCTTCAACCTGCAGAAAAACGGAACCGAGGAAATGATTGGCGAGTTGAGAGAACTTTTCCAGACGGCCGATTTGGTGAAATTCGCGAAATATTCGACAATGCTCAACGAGAACGACCGCAATCTTGTGTCGGCTGTAAATTTCATCGACCGTACAAAGAATGCCGACCAGCAGGCCGTGGAGGAAAAAATCGTGCCCGAACTGAGCGAGACGGATAAGAAAACACGCCAAAACCGTTCGGCAATAAAGTGGGCACTTGCAGCCATAGGTCTGTTGGTGCTCGGCGTGTCGGCAATGATTGTTTGCCGCATGTATCAGTTAATTTAGCATTACAGTAAAATGGAGTTTGCAAACAAAGAATATTTCTTGCTTCTAGTGCTGCTTATACC
>CAVDJG010000284.1:0-3144 GCA_963609005.1 Acidaminococcaceae bacterium | reverse complement strand
CCCGTCGTCTTCGGTCTGCTTGGCAGCCGTTTCGGGTTCGGCCACGACCTTCACCACGAAACTGTTGCCTATGCGGTAGTTCACCATGCAGCGCACCATATATACATAATATGCCGTATAGGCCACCACGAAACAGTCGTAGAAACCTATGCCCATGTTGAAAACCGAGAACACAAGAGCCATCAGTCCTATGCCGAGGGCACTGTAAAAGCAGTGGGCTATCCATTTCAGGCGCCCCGACTCGTCGTCGTCGTAATGTGCTTCAAGGCGTTCCACACACTGGGCAAAGCGGCGGCGGAAGAACCGGCAGTAGGCCGCGAGCTGGGCGGCATAGGCTGCCGCAAACGCCCAGAATACTGCGGTAAACAGCGAAGGCATGCACGCCAGCGTGCCGATGAGTGCCGCGCCCGACACCGTGATGCCGAGAAACTGCGGCAAAAGCCACCGCAAATCCACCGAAAGCGGACTTACAAACGTCACCGTGGTGGCCGTGAACATGAGCGCCTGCCACGAGGCAACCACCAGCGTAACGGCCGAAAGCCATTCTTGCGAGCCTTCTTCAATCTGTATCATGCTGGTGACGAAGCCCGAGGCGGCAAGCAACATGTAGGCAACGGCGAGCACCGCGCGCATGCGGCGGTAGGTTTTCCACTGCGCGGCATGCGGCACACGCAGTCCGAGCAGGAAAAGAGCCATCACCGCAATTATTGCCGACGAGACAAAGGTGAGCAGGTCGTGGCCCAAGGAGAAGGTTATTTCGTGTGTCATCGCTTGTGTCTTGATTATGGAATGAAACAAAAAAGGGAAGCCCCCGGCACCCGCCATGCACGGCAGGTGGCAAAGGCTTCCCTTCGGTTTATTGCATTGTCTTGGCTTTTAAAGCGTGTCAGAGCGTCTGTTTCACCTCTATCTCGGTGAACGTTTCGAGTATGTCGCCCTGCTGAATGTCGTTGAAGTTGACAAGCGAGATGCCGCACTCGAAGTTGGTGGCTACCTCCTTCACGTCGTCCTTGTAGCGTTTCAGAGCCGCGATGTCGGCCGTGTGCACCACGATACCGTCGCGCACCACGCGTGCCTTGTCGGTGCGGTGCACCTTGCCTTCGGTTACATAGCAGCCGGCAACGGTGCCCACCTTCGAAATCTTGTAAACCTCGCGCACCTCAACCTGACCGGTAACGACTTCCTTCTTCACCTTGTCGAGCATACCGATCATTGCCGACTTCACGTCGTCGATGGCATCGTAAATCACCGAGTAGGTGTTGATTTCAACGCCTTCCTGCTCGGCCAGCTTGCGGGCAGCGGCCGACGGGCGCACCTGGAAGCCCACGATGATGGCGTCGGAAGCATCGGCGAGCGTAACGTCGCTTTCCGAAATCTGTCCCACGGCCTTGTGTATCACGTTCACCTTTATCTTCTCGGTGGAGAGCTTTATGAACGAATCGCCCAGAGCCTCTATCGAACCGTCGGTGTCGCCCTTTACGATTATGTTGAGTTCCTTGAACGATCCGAGGGCTATGCGGTGCGATATGTCAGACAGGGTGAGGCGCTTCTGGGTGCGCAGACCCTGCTCGCGCTGCAGCTGCAGGCGCTTGTTGGCAATGTCGCGGGCCTCCTGCTCGGTTTCGAGCACGTGGAACGAGTCGCCGGCGGTGGGCGCTCCGTTGAGTCCGAGTATTATGGCCGGTTCGGCAGGTCCTGCACTTTCGATGCGGGCATTGCGCTCGTTGAACATGGCCTTGATGCGTCCCCAGCTTGTTCCGGCTATGATGTTGTCGCCTACGCGCAGCGTTCCGTTAGACACGAGCACCGTTGACACGTAGCCGCGGCCCTTGTCGAGCGACGACTCTATGATTGAACCGGTGGCCTTGCGGTTGGGGTTGGCCTTCAAATCGAGCATCTCGGCTTCGAGAAGCACCTTTTCGAGCAGTTCCTCAACGCCTATTCCCTTCTTGGCACTTATCTCCTGGCACTGGTATTTTCCGCCCCAGTCCTCAACGAGGAGGTTCATGTTGGCGAGTTCCTCGCGCACACGGTCGGGGTTGGCACCCGGTTTGTCAATCTTGTTTATGGCAAACACCATGGGCACGTTGGCAGCCTGTGCGTGGGCGATGGCCTCTTTTGTGGTGGGCATCACGGCATCGTCGGCGGCGATGATGATAATGGCGATGTCGGTTACTTGTGCTCCGCGGGCACGCATGGCGGTGAAAGCCTCGTGGCCCGGGGTGTCGAGGAAGGTGATTTGTCTGCCGTCCTCGAGCTTCACGTTGTAGGCTCCGATGTGCTGGGTGATGCCTCCGGCCTCACCGGCAATGACATTTGTCTTGCGGATGTAGTCGAGCAGCGAAGTCTTACCGTGGTCAACATGACCCATGACAGTGACAATCGGCGCACGGGGAATGAGGTCGTTCTCGTCGTCCTCGGCTTCGGTGATGGCCTCCTGCACCTCGGCGCTCACATATTCGGTCTTGAATCCGAACTCCTCGGCAACGAGATTTATTGTCTCGGCATCCAGACGCTGGTTGATTGAAACCATTATTCCCACGCTCATGAGCGTGCCGATTACCTGGTTGACGCTGATGTTCATCATCGTGGCAAGCTCGGAAACGGTTACAAACTCGGTGAGCTTGAGCACCTTGCTTTCCTTCCTTTCCTCGCGGCGCTCCTCGTTCATGCGCTCCTGCACGGCT
The DNA here is from genome assembly GCA_963609005.1 of Acidaminococcaceae bacterium. Lineage (GTDB taxonomy): Bacteria > Bacteroidota > Bacteroidia > Bacteroidales > Bacteroidaceae > Prevotella. Next base: position 457 of record CAVDJG010000284.1, on the reverse strand, counting down.
TCGCGCTTTTCCTTGCGGTATTTTGCGCCCTTCTTGTTCTGGTTCTGCTTGTTGGTGAGGCGGGCCAGTGTCTCCTTAACCTGGCGTGCCACATCCTCCTCGTTCACCTCAAGCGGCTTCTGTCCGCGGCCGCGGTTTTTCTTTTTCTTGCCGTTGTTGTTCTTGTTTCCGGCCTGCTGCGGACCGGTTTGGTTGGCAGCTGCGTTGATGTCGACGCGCACTTTGTTTATGCGCTCGCGCTTTTTCTTCTCGCCGGTCTGCTGCTTTGCCTTCTCCTCGCGCTCCTTACGCTTCTCCTCCTTCGATTTCTTCTTCGGGCGAGTGCTCTGGTTGAGTGCCGAAAGGTCTATCTTTCCGAGCACGTTCACCTTGGGAGCGTTGAGTATTTTCTTCTCGGCCTTGGTGGTGAATATTGCCGGTTCGTCCTTTTTCTGTGCCGTTTCGGGCTCAGCTGCCG
>CAVDJG010000283.1:0-3150 GCA_963609005.1 Acidaminococcaceae bacterium | reverse complement strand
GCACTACCTATGATGGCATGTGGCTTGACAACCAGCGTTCGGGCCGTGGCACAAACCGTTATGCCGACGGCGATGTGTATGTGGGTGATTGGTTGAACGACATACAGAACGGAAAAGGCATATACAAATTCCAGAATGGCGACGTGTATGAGGGCGACTACTTGCAGGGCGAACGCACCGGCGAGGGCATCTTCAAATATCGTAACGGCGATAAATACACAGGACATTTCAAGGAAGGCGTGAAAGACGGACTTGGCACGTTTACATGGAAGAACGGCGACATGTATGTGGGACAATGGAAAGACGACCTGCAAGATGGCCACGGAAAACTGGTGAAGAAAAACGGCGACGTGTTTGAAGGCGATTTCCGCGCCGGAATGGTTGACGGAGTCGTCGTGATACATTATGCCGACGGTAGCCGTTTCAAGGGCACTTACAAGAACGGAAAGCGAAACGGTGCTGCCATTGAAGAAGGAAAAGACGGACGTCGATTCGAAGGATCTTATGTGGACGGCCGACGCGACGGAAATTTCATAGAGAAAGATCGCAACGGACAGATAGTAAAGCGTGGACACTATGAGCGTGGCAAACGCTTTGAGGATTGACCGTCACAGCATAACCACAATTCCGTAGCAAAAAAGAAAAGCACACTCCCCGTACATTTGTTGTACGGCCAAAATAATCAACTATGGCAACAAAAACAAAAAAAGTAAAACATATCGGCATCGTGCGCAATGATGCCTATCTCGAACCGTATGAGGATGCAATACGTGGCCGCCATGACCATGTGTTGTGGAAACTTGCTTCGCTCACGGCAAATGGAAAGAAAAAACTTTCCGACTTTGCCAACGGGCACAACTATTACGGACTTCACAAATTGTCGCGGGGTTGGGTGTTCCGCGAGTGGGCTCCAAATGCCACCGAACTGTATCTCGTGGGCGATTTCAACAACTGGAAGGAAACCGAACGTTATAAAGCCAAACGCATTGATGAGGCCGGCAACTGGGAATTGAAGCTCAGCGAAAAGGCTGTGCATCATGGCGACCTGTATAAAATGCATGTGTATTGGAACGGCGGAAGCGGCGAACGCATACCGGCGTGGACACGCCGAGTGGTGCAGGATGAAGAAACAAAGATTTTCTCTGCACAGGTGTGGAATCCTGAACCTTATGTATGGAAGCGCAACAACTTCAAGCCAAACCGCTCGCCGCTTTTGATATATGAATGCCATATTGGTATGGCTCAGGATGCGGAGAAGGTTGGCACTTATGACGAATTCCGCGAGAATGTGTTGCCGCGAATAAAGAAAGACGGCTATAATTGCATACAGATAATGGCCATACAGGAACATCCCTACTATGGGTCGTTCGGCTATCATGTGAGCAGCTTCTTTGCAGCATCGAGCAGGTTCGGCACCCCCGAACAACTCAAGCAACTCATCGATGCCGCACACCAGAATGGAATAGCGGTGATAATGGACATAGTGCATAGCCATGCGGTGAAAAACGAAGTCGAAGGACTCGGCAATCTTGCCGGCGACCCCAATCAATATTTCTATCCCGGCGACCGGCACGAGCATCCGGCTTGGGACAGTCTCTGCTTTGACTATGGCAAAGACGAGGTGCTGCATTTCCTTTTGTCGAACTGCAAGTACTGGCTGGAGGAGTTCCATTTTGACGGCTTCCGTTTTGATGGTGTTACGTCGATGCTCTATTACAGCCACGGCCTTGGGGAGGCGTTCTGCAATTATGGCGACTATTTTAACGGTCATGAGGATGACAATGCAATTTGTTATCTCACGTTGGCCAACATTCTCATACATGAGGTTAAGAAAAATGCAGTCACGATAGCCGAGGAAGTAAGCGGAATGCCGGGACTTGCCGCTAAATTCGATGATGGCGGTTATGGGTTCGATTATCGTATGGCAATGAATGTCCCTGATTTCTGGATAAAGACAATAAAAGAACAGCCCGACGAGAATTGGAAACCAAGTTCAATATTGTGGGAGGTGACAAACCGCCGTTCAGACGAGCGCACCATAAGTTATTGCGAGAGTCACGACCAAGCACTGGTGGGCGACAAGACGATAATCTTCCGTCTTGTCGATGCTGACATGTACTGGCATTTCAAATGCGGCGATGAGAACGACCGGGCAAACCGTGGCATAGCACTGCACAAGATGATACGTCTTGTCACGGCATCGACCATAAATGGTGGCTATCTTAATTTTATGGGAAATGAGTTCGGACATCCTGAATGGATTGATTTCCCGCGCGAGGGCAACGGGTGGAGTCACAAGTATGCACGCCGCCAGTGGAATCTTGTAGATAATCCTGACTTGGACTATCATTATCTTGGTGATTTCGACAAAGCCATGCTTGAAGTGCTTAAAAGCGTGAAGGGTATTCAAGATTTGCCCGTGCAGGAGATATGGCATAACGACAGCGACCAGATCTTGGCCTATATGCGTGGCGATCTGGTGTTCGTGTTTAATTTCAGTCCTGCGCGTTCGTTCACAGATTATGGATTCCTCGTGCCCACCGGGTCTTACGATGTCGTGCTCAACACCGATGCCAAAGCATTCGGCGGCAATGGGTTGGCTGACGACAGCATTACGCATCTGACTAACTACGACCCTGCTTATGTTGGCGAACATAAGGAATGGCTGAAACTGTATGTTCCGGCACGGTCGGCGGTAGTGTTAAAGAAAAATTGACAATGGGTAGACATAATGCCGGCATGCCGGATGTTATTTTGAGGGTAGTGTGCGTGTTGCTGTTTGTGGCATTCTCGCTTGTTTATCTGTATCATTTTCAGGCGGACTTGCTTGCAGCAATGCAGCAGACTTTCTCGCATGGACAAACGCATTATGACAGTACAGTAGGAACTGTGCTCATTACCATTGTGCTGATGTTGGTACAAACGGGGGTGGAAAGAATTTGCCGTAAATCGGGAATAGCATTTGCACTCACGTTTTTTCCTTCGGCATTATTGTTGGCAACACTGACGGCTGCGCACCCTGACGAAAACGGTTGGTTTTCTTTTGGCGGTTGGGTCGTGGGCATGCCAGTAGCATTGATTGCCTTCTTCGGCATTGTGTGGTTGTGTTACAAAACCGACCTTGCAGCCTATTTGTCCGATTGTATGGGG
>CAVDJG010000282.1:0-3189 GCA_963609005.1 Acidaminococcaceae bacterium | reverse complement strand
AGATGTAGAAGCGCTTGTTGCGCGACAGTTTTCTGAATGTATCGCGCTGCCGTTCGGAGAACGACGCGCCGTTGGATGTCATGGGAACGGCGTTGCCCATATTGTCGAAGAACACCGTTTCGAAACCAGTCACCTTGAACTGGATGTCGAGAATGCCGTCGTCGATGGCCGCCTTTATGCCAGGTGCGCTCATGAGCGAAGCCTTGGCGAGCCCGCCTTCGCGGAAGCGGTCGGTGCCGATTTGTATGTATGCCGCCGGATCGGGCAGCTTGCGCACATGGAACGTGAACTTGCCCATTTGCCGCGAACGGCCGTCCTGGTTGGAAGCTACGCTTATGGTCACGTCCTGGCCCACGGCCGACGGGTGGGCGATGTAGCGTCCCATGCCTATCGAGCGGAAGCCGCCGCCCGTCATTGAAGCCGACACGTTGTTGAGGGGAACGCCCGGGATGCTCACGCTTATAGGGTTGTCGTATCCGGCGTAGAGCACATTCATAAGGTCGGCAGACACTGTTGCGCTCGGTGCCACGACGGTGTATTTCTGCGTAAACTCACGGCGTATCACATCGCCGTTGCCGTTGCGCATGGTGATGTAGCCTCCGAAGGAGTGCTCTCCCACTCCGCCTGCGGTGAAACGGTAGGTGTTTCCGCTTATGAGGCGGCCTCCGACATAAATCTCGGGCTGCTTGGTGGTATCGACGGCAGCCATTACTATCTGTGCAGAGAACTGGTCGCCGCTGATGACTGTCTTCGATTCGGGGATGACAAACGCGCTCAGCTTGTTCACACGAATATCCTTCAGGTCGATGTTCGACACAAGAGTGTGCAGCACTTCGCCCTCGGCATAACGCACATCGCTCTGCAATTTGGAAAGAAGCGTCACCGCTCCGGCCACGGGCATGTCCTCAAACATGTATTCCTGCCAGTTTTTTCCCATTGCATGGGCGTTTTTGGGAATGTCGGTAGTGAGGTTGCTTGCTATTATGTCACGCTGGTGCTTGTCGGTCACCATGCCGAGGATGCGCTCACGGAACGAGCTTATGGCCTCGCGCAGACGGCGTCCCTGCCCCGTGCCGGGGGCGAGCATCACGTGGCTTGCGGCCTCAAGATTGTCTTTGTTCTTTATGTTGCGCACATCGGCATCCTTGCCGTCGGCCTCGCGCACTATCTCCTCTTTGAGCAATTGCGCGTAGTTGTACAGCGAATCGCTCATGCGTTTCACTGCCGTTGCCTTCTCAAACCATTCACGCACTTTCTGCGGATTGGCCTTCATCTGGTTGGCAAAGTCGCCATACAACGCCTCGTTTTCCTTCGAGGAGTTGGCTGTCGTACGGTTAAGGCTCTCCTCGACAATGGAGAAACCGTTGAGCACCTCGGTGGAGATGTTCAACGCTAGCATTGCCATGAGGACGACATACATGAGGTTAATCATCTTCTGGCGCGGAGAGACCGGTCGTTTCTTTATTGCCATTATGTGTCTTTTGTTGTGTATTCTTCTGTCTTTTCTTACTCTTTCACCTTAAGGTTCATGTTTACGGTCATGGCCTCGATCATGCGTGCATATATGCTGTTGAGCTGTTCTATCTGTGCAGCCATCTTGCGGCTCTGCTCGTTAATCTGGTCGATTGTGCCAATCTGTTGGCTGGCGCCCTTAAGCTGCATCTCGTAAACCTTGCATATTCCGGTGAGAGTGCGGTTGAGATTTTCCATTTCCTCGCTGTCGCGCGTAAGGCGCACGCTCTGTTCCGCCACTTTCTGAAGCGTTTCGGTGAGTTTCTTTAGCTCTTCCACATATTCGCTCTGAGCCTCGGCCAGTTCGGGAGCAGTCTGTTGTTGTCCTGCCACCCATGTGCCGCCCGGCACGCCGCCGAGGGTTGCCGATGCCACGTCGAGGCCTTCGCCGGCTTCCTGACAAGCGTTCTGTGCGGTGGCCTGCTGTGCCGCCTGGCCTCCCGCTGCACCTATTATTATAGTGCCGCCGCCAGCGTTTCCGGCAAAGACGGGCTGCGCTGCGCCCTGCACGGCACCTTGTGGGGCAACGTCAGAAGCCTCGGCCTCGCTTTCGTTTTCATCCTCGTCTTCAAGATGCGTGGGCAGATCTTTGCCAATCTGTGTCTTGTCGAACGGACGGTCGAATGCCGAGAGGAAGAACACGAACACCTCGGTGCCCATTCCGGCGAACAACATTATGTTGGCACCAGGCAGGTGGGTGAGCTTGAACAGAGTTCCGAGAATCACGACCGAAGCGCCCCAACTGTATGCATAGTTGAGGAATGTCTGTCCGGGCACGCTGTCCATCCACTTCTGCAAGCGGTAGACGATGTTGTATTTGCTGTATTCTGTCATTTTTTCTTACCTTTTTTTTGTTTTGCACTCGTTGTGTTTGCAAGGCTGCGCACGCAGCGGAATCCTATATAGCAGCGCGGCTGGTTTTGGTATTCCCATGTGCGCCATGCCGAGCGGATATACGATTCGGGGTCTTTCCACGACCCACCGCGCACGCTTTTCTTCTTCAGCCGGTAGGGATCTTCCTTTGCCGCGTTGTATTGCAGCTGCGGGTTGAGGTCGTTCATGGCATCGACGCCGGCCTCGGTGTACACCGTGCTTGTCCATTCTGCCACATTTCCGGCCATGTCATACAGTCCGTTTGTGTTTGCCGTATATATGCCCACACGGCTGGTTATGAGGTTTCCGTCCTTGGTGTAGTTTCCCTTGTCGGGCTTGAAGTTGGCATAGAAGCATCCGTCGCCGTTCTTCACGTCTTTGTTTTCCCACGGAAACTCGTTGCCTTCCTTGCCGCGTGCGGCATATTCCCACTCGGCTTCGGTGGGCAGACGGTAGCGTTGCACGAAGCGCGCCTCCGGACCGAGCCCTTTGAGCAGGTAGTCGGTGCGCCAAGCACAGAATGCGTTGGCCTGTTCCCACGTCACTCCCACTACCGGATAGTCGTTGTAGGCGGGATTGGAGAAATAGTTGCGCAGATAAGTTTCGTTCTCGGCGTTCTGGAAATCGTTCACCCAACACGTCGTGTCGGGATATACATTAACTATATATGTATTGAGGAAATCCCACGGACCGCTCAACTGCCGGTTGATTGTCTGCCTCACTATGCGTCCTTCGTCGTCGATATAGGCCGTGTCCTTCGATATCATCACCACCTCGTTGGGGTCTACCGTGACGTCGGTGTTG
>CAVDJG010000281.1:0-3197 GCA_963609005.1 Acidaminococcaceae bacterium | reverse complement strand
AGAGCAACTGACTCTTAATCAGTGGGTCTAGGGTTCGAGCCCCTAAGGACGCACATTTGGTGTAGACAGATTTACTGAAGCGTCCTTAGCTCAGTTGGTAGAGCAACTGACTCTTAATCAGTGGGTCTAGGGTTCGAGCCCCTAAGGACGCACAAAAGAGGAAACTTCACCGCAAGTTTCCTCTTTTTCGTTATATATGTGTCGGTTGGCGCAATAATTCGTTAAAGCTTTGTTACAACAACTTTTTTTGATTATATTTGCAATTCAAAAACTGTTTCGCAGCGTGTAGGCACAAAGCCTTTTGGGAAGTTTGCGGGCAGTGTGATTGGCAATTAAAATATGTGATATGCAACCTATATTTATAGCAGGGCCGTGTGTTATTGAAACGCAGGAACTGCTTGACACAGTGGCTAAAAAACTCGTTGAAATCAACACCCGCCTTGGTGTTGACATAATATTCAAGTCGTCGTTTGACAAGGCAAACCGCACTTCGTTGAAGTCGTTCCGCGGGCCGGGACTCGAGAAAGGATTGCAGATGCTCTCCGACATAAAGTCGCGGTATGGACTGCGTGTGCTGACCGACATACATGAAAGCTGGCAGGCCAAAGCCGTAGGCGAAGTGGTGGATGTGATACAGATTCCGGCATTTCTGTGCCGCCAAACCGACTTGCTCGTTGAGGCTGCAAAGACCGGACGCGTGGTGAACATAAAGAAAGCACAGTTTCTTAGCGGCAAAGACATGGCCTATCCCGTTGAAAAGGCACTCGATGCCGGAGCCAAGGAAGTGTGGCTCACCGAGCGGGGCAACATGTATGGATACAACAATCTGGTGGTTGATTTCCGCAACATCCCCAATATGCTCTCGATTGTGCCCCGAGTGGTGATGGATTGTACGCACAGTGTGCAGCGTCCCGGAGCCGGCGGCGGACACACATCGGGCGACCGCCGTTTTGTGCCGGCAATGGCAATGGCGGCAAAGGCATTCGGTGCTACGGGCTATTTCTTTGAGGTTCACCCCGACCCGGACCACGCTTTAAGCGATGGCCCGAACATGTTGCAGCTTGACGACCTCGAAGGTTTGGTCGAAACATTGAACAGTTGATGCGATGGACGGAAAATATATTGAGAAGATGAAGCATGTGCGTGAGTATGCCGCACAATGCATAAAAGACGAGGCTGAGGCTCTCGTTGAGCTCGTGCCGCAACTGGACGAGAATTTCGACAAGTCGGTTGAGCTGATAATAAATTGTCGCGGCAAGGTGATAGTGACTGGCGTGGGCAAGAGCGGACACATTGGTGCTAAGATTGCCGCAACGTTGTCGAGCACGGGCACACCATCGTTTTTCATAAACCCGCTCGACGTTTACCATGGCGATTTGGGCGTTATGACTCACGACGATGTGGTGCTGGCCATAAGCAACTCGGGGCAGACCGACGAATTGTTGCGTTTTATTCCCATGGTGCTGCACATGAACATTCCGATTATAGGCATGAGCGGAAATCCCGACTCGCTTCTTGCAAAATATTCCACGGCTCACCTTAATATAAAAGTGGCAAAAGAGGCTTGCCCGTTGAATTTGGCCCCCACGAGCAGCACTACTGCCACGCTGGCCATGGGCGATGCGCTTGCAGTGGCTTTAATGGAGGTGAGAGACTTCAAACCCAAAGATTTCGCACAGTTTCATCCCGGTGGCGAGCTGGGAAAACGCCTACTTACGACGGCAAGCGATGTGATGCGCACCGAAGACTTGCCCATTGTGCCGAAGACAATGAACTTGGGCGAAGCCATAATCCTTGTAAGCAAAGGCAAACTGGGGTTGGGCGTGGCTCTCGACGATGGGCGCGTGATAGGTCTGATAACCGATGGCGACATACGGCGGGCAATGGAGAAATGGCAGGAGAAATTCTTCGACAAGACCGTTGCCGACATAATGACCACTACGCCGAAGATGGTTTTGCCCACCGCAAAGATAAGTGAGATACAGAAAATAATGAACCGCTATAAAATACACACTGTATTGGTTGTTGACGAGGAGTGCCGCTTGAAAGGTATTGTTGACCATTATAGTTGCATGCTATAACATGACAAATATGAAATTGCGAAGTTTCATTGTATTGTTTTTGTCGTGTATTGCAATTCAAGGCCGTTCGGCGACAAGCGATTCGCTGATTGTAAGGCAATTGCAGAATGAGGGCGTTGCTTTCTCGCACAACAACAGTGTTGTGCTGCTGATGAACGGCCAGGAAAAATTCGACGACATGTTCAAGGCCATACGGCAGGCCCGTAGCAGCGTGCATCTGGAGTATTTCAATTTCCGCAACGACTCCATTGCCCATATCCTTTTCGGTCTGTTGGCCCAAAAGGCGAGCGAGGGGGTTGAGGTGAGGGCTCTTTTCGACAGTTTCGGCAATGAGTCGAACAACCGTCCGCTGCGTAAGGCGCATCTGGACTCGATAAGGAATATGGGAGTGGAAATATATGAGTTTGACAAGATACGATTTCCTTGGCTGAACCATGTGTTTCACCGCGACCACAGGAAAATAGTGGTAATTGACGGACAGATTGCCTATACGGGCGGAATGAATGTTGCCGACTATTATATAAACGGCACACGGCAAGTGGGAGAATGGAGAGACATGCACTGCCGAATTGAAGGTGATGAGGTGAACCGACTGCAAGCGATATTCCTGCGTATATGGAACAAGACAACACGGCAGAATGTAAGCGGCAGCAAATATTTCAGACCGTATGGGAATACAAGCCATTTCACAGGGCTGAAAGCTGACAGTTGCAACACTGCGGGCAAGAAAACTGTGGGCATTATCAACCGCGAACCGCTGGTTTCAAACAAGATAATACGCACTTTTTATGTTGATGCCATCAATGACGCCACCGACAGTATAAAAATTGTAAACCCCTATCTCACCCTGAACAGAAAATTGAAAAAGGCTTTGCGCAATGCCGTGAAACGTGGGGTGAAGGTTGAAGTAATGGTGTCGGCACACAGTGACATTCCGCTTACGCCCGACTGCGTGTTCTATAATGTGCACAAACTCATGAAACACGGCGTTGATGTGTATATATACAAGCCGGGATTTCACCACACGAAAGTGATAATGGTTGACGGAAAGTTCTGCACGGTGGGCAGTGCCAACCTCAATTCGCGCAGCTTGCGCTTTGACTATGAGGAGAATGC
>CAVDJG010000280.1:0-3205 GCA_963609005.1 Acidaminococcaceae bacterium | reverse complement strand
GTATTTTATATAACGGCCGCATCTGCCCGGTGCAGACTTTTGCACTTGATTTCACAAAAAAGATGTATGGAGCCCGCACATACAACGGACTGACTGCCGAACAGGTGCTTACGGGATGGATTTTCTGGGGGGAAGAATGGAGCAACGAACCGTTCATTAAAATTAAAAACGGTGCATTGCGCAACACATTGCAACTGCCGGCCTACACATCGCTGAATGCTTTTTTCAATCCGGCCATGGGCGGTTACACGCTCGGTCCTTATGTACAGGAATTCTATCAAGGCCAACAGGACAAGTTCCACAAGGAGGTTGCCGATGTTGACGACCGCCTGCAACTGCTCATGGAACTGCGTCACGGCACTGTGCTGAAAATATTTCCGCACACATACAAAGGAAAAACCACATGGTATTCACCGACAGACAAACTTCCAAACACAATAGACGTGGAGCACGCGCAGTATATGCAGAATGTGTTCACACTGCTTTACGAATATGCAATGTCGGGTGACAGTCAAAAGATTGAAGACACCGTTGGCAAGATGATAAAATATCAAACCGACAATGGCGGGCAGTCGTTGCAGTCGGAAAAGCAGGTGTCAGCAGAACGCATATACAATAAAATTCCGTTTGCCACTATCCTGTTCATGCTCAATCTTTCCATGGGATTTCTTTCATTTCTGCTTTCGATAAGAAGAATGATAAGGAAATCAGACCGCAATGCAATAACAGGTGCTACGCAAGCACTACGCGAAAGGATTGCAGACAAGCTTACATTTACTGTGATGTTGTTGTCGTTTGCCGCTCTGACCTACTGCGAAGCACTGCGTTGGACTATCAGTGGCACCATTCCAATGGCTAACGGCTATGAAACAATGCTGTTTGTTGCATGGCTCGTAATGCTTCTTTCGCTTGTTACCTGCCGTCGGTTCCGCATCATGCTTACTTGCGGTTTCCTTATGTCGGGCTTTTTCCTTCTCGTTAGTCATATCGGACAGATGGATCCGCAGATAACCCACAGAATGCCAGTGCTCAATTCTCCGCTTCTAAGTGTTCATGTTTCGATAATAATGATAGGCTTTGCCTTGTTGTCGTTGACTTTCATTTGCAGTCTGACAGCGCTTGTCGTGAGAATGGTGAGGCGTTCAACCGGCGAGCAGACACAAGCCTTGCAACTGCTGTCTCAGGTATTTCTCTTCCCTGCATTGGCCGCATTGGGCATCGGAATATTCATAGGTGCCATTTGGGCGAATGTTTCCTGGGGCGAATACTGGGGCTGGGACCCGAAGGAAGTATGGGCTCTTATAACATTTATGGTTTATGCTGTGGCTGTACACACGACAACGGTGCCGGCCATGCGCCGCCCCGTGTTCTACCATGTATTTATGGTTCTGGCATTCCTTACAATCCTGATGACCTATTTCGGAGTGAATTATTTTCTTGGAGGAATGCACAGCTACGCTTGAATCTACGGATGTTGTCTGCCGGAACGGCGGCTTATGGAAAGAGATATAAATTAACTGCTTGTTATGGAAAAGAAAGAAACGGAGAAAACTTTTATTGAGGTATTGGGGGCGCGGGTGCACAATCTGAAGAACATCAACGTTAGAATCCCACGTGGTAGCTTGACGGTTTTCACCGGTCTCAGCGGTTCGGGCAAGTCATCATTGGCTTTCGACACGATATATGCCGAAGGCCAGCGTCGCTATATAGAGACTTTTTCGGCTTATGCAAGGAATTTTCTCGGTGACATGGAGCGTCCTGATGTTGACAAAATCAGCGGTCTCAGTCCTGTAATAAGCATCGAACAGAAAACAACCAACAAGAATCCCCGCTCAACGGTAGGCACAACTACCGAAATATACGATTACATGCGTCTGCTTTATGCCCGTGCCGGAACGGCATACAGTTACAACACGGGAGAAAAGATGGTGAAATATACCGAGGAAAAGATTCTTGATGCCATAAAACAGGAATATGACGGCAAACGCATATACATACTTGCCCCGCTCGTAAGGCAAAGGAAAGGACACTACCGCGAACTGTTTGAAAGCCTGAGAAAGAAAGGATTCCTTTATGTCCGCATAGACGGAGACATCGAGGAAATAAGAATCGGGATGAAAGTTGACCGATACAAGAACCACAACATAGAGGTGGTGATTGACAAACTTGTGATGACGAGCGACTATTCAGAGCGTTTGAAAAAAAGCATCGGTACGGCCATGCGTCAAGGCGACGGCCTGCTGATGATTCTCGATGCGGAAACCGGCATAGCAAGAAACTACTCCAAACGTTTGATGTGTCCCACAACGGGGCTGTCGTATAAAGACCCTGCACCAAATGTATTTTCGTTCAACTCTCCCGAGGGTGCATGTCCGCGATGCAAGGGACTTGGGCGTGTGAATGAAATCGACCTGAAAAAGGTCATTCCCGACGACAGACTGAGCATTTACAATGGCGGTATCGTTCCGTTGGGGAAATATAAAAACCAGATGATTTTCTGGCAGATTGACGCATTGTTGGCAAAGTATGATTGTAATCTGAAAACCCCTATAAAAGAAATTCCCGAGGAAGCGTTGAACGAAGTGCTCAACGGTTCGCTCGAAACAGTGCGTATCGACAAGGATGTCGTGCATACATCCACCGACTATTTCTCCAACTTCGATGGTGTAGTAAAATATCTCCGCAATGTAATCGACAACGACGATTCGGCAAGCGGGCAGAAATGGGCCGACCAGTTCCTCGCCGTTTGCGAGTGCCCGGAATGTCATGGCAGGCGGCTCAACCGTGAAGCTCTGTCATACAGAATATGGGACAAGAACATTTACGAGGTTTCAAACATGGACATCGCCCAGTTGCGCGATTGGCTGGAAGAGGCGAAAGCACATCTTGACGAACGCCAAACGGCGATAGCCGAGGAGATATTGAAGGAGATATGCAAGCGAATTGATTTTCTGCTTGACGTCGGTCTCGACTATCTGTCGCTTGATAGGCGCTCGTCTACACTTTCCGGCGGTGAGAGCCAGCGCATACGTCTTGCCACACAGATTGGTTCACAGCTTGTAAATGTGCTCTACATCCTTGACGAGCCCAGCATCGGACTGCACCAACGGGACAACGAACGCCTCATACATTCGCTCAAACAGTTGAGAGATTTGGGTAATACTGTCATTGTAGTAGAGCATGACAAGGACATGATGCTCAATGC
>CAVDJG010000279.1:0-3210 GCA_963609005.1 Acidaminococcaceae bacterium | reverse complement strand
ATGGCCACGCGCTTAACCTCGCGCTTCATGTTGTAGACGGTTGTAGCATCGGCTGCAGATGCGAGGAATGTCTTGAGTATGTGCTCCAACATGGATTCGTAGGGAAGCATGTTCTCAATCATTGCCTGCGCATGGTGCAGTTTCGACGATGCAACCATCTTCATGGCACTCGTTATCTTTCGGGTGCTGTTGACAGAGGTTATCCGGTTTTTTATTTCTTTGAGCGACGGCATAAGCTTTTATTTTTTGTACTGGCCGGCAACGTCGGCCATCGTCTGTTCGATTACCGATGTGAGCGACTCGTCAATCTTTCCGCTGCCAAGAGTGTCTATCACGTCGGCATGTGCGGAGCGCATCTTGTCGAGGAACGTGTCCTGACATTCGCGCACTTTGTCTACCGGCACATCGTGCATAAGTCCGTGTGTGCCGCAATAGATAATGGCGATTTGCTCACCTACGGGCATCGGGCTGTACTGCGGTTGTATGAGGAGCTGGTTGTTCTTGCGTCCGCGGTCGATAGTCATGGCGGTCACGGCGTCCATATCGCTTGAGAACTGGGCAAAAGACTCCAGCTCGCGATATTGGGCCATGTCGATTTTGAGCGTACCGGCCACTTTCTTCATGCTCTTCACCTGTGCAGAACCACCCACACGTGACACCGAGATGCCGACATTCACCGCAGGACGGAAGCCTTGGTTGAACAGGTCGCTCTCAAGATAAATCTGTCCGTCGGTAATAGAAATCACGTTTGTCGGGATATAGGCCGACACGTCGCCTGCCTGAGTCTCGATAATCGGGAGGGCTGTGAGCGAACCTCCACCCTTGACATGGCCTTTCATGCATTCGGGCAGGTCGTTCATTTTCTCGGCAACTTCCTGCTGGTCGTTTATGCGCGCAGCGCGCTCAAGCAGACGGCTGTGCAGGTAGAACACGTCGCCGGGATAAGCCTCACGGCCGGAAGGACGGCGCAGGATGAGCGACACCTCACGGTAGGCGACGGCTTGTTTGGAGAGGTCGTCGTAAACAACGAGTGCCGACATTCCGCGGTCGCGGAAATACTCGCCGATTGCAGCACCCGCGAAAGGTGCATAATATTGCATTGCAGCCGGATCGGCAGCGGTGGCGGCCACTACAATGGTGTAGGGCATGGCACCGTGCTGTTTCAGGTTCTCAACAAGTGCGGCTACGGTTGATGCTTTCTGCCCGATTGCCACATAAATGCAATACACGGGTTTGCCTGCATCGTAGAAATTCTTCTGGTTGATTATTGTGTCTACTGCTATGGCTGTCTTGCCTGTCTGGCGGTCGCCGATTATGAGCTCGCGCTGTCCGCGGCCGATAGGTATCATCGAGTCAACCGATTTCAAGCCTGTCTGTAGCGGTTCTTTCACCGGCTGGCGGTAAATCACGCCTGGGGCTTTGCGGTCAAGCGGCATCTCGAAGGAGTCGGTAAGGTCGATGTCGCCTTTGCCGTCGATGGCTTGTCCGAGAGGATTTATCACACGGCCAAGCATGTTGTCGTTGACGCGGATAGATGCGATTCGCTTCGTGCGCTTTACAACCATGCCTTCTTTGATGCCGTCGGTTGAGCCCAACAGCACGCAACCCACGTTGTCTTCCTCCAAGTTCATGACAATAGCCATCGTGCCGTTCTCGAATTCGAGAAGCTCGTTTGCCTCGGCATTGCGCAGTCCGTAGATGCGGGCCACACCATCGCTCACCTCAAGCACGGTACCCACTTCGTCGAACTGGCGGTCGTCGTTTATGCCGCGCAGTTGCTCAAGCAGTACTTGTGACACTTCGCTTGGTTTTATTTTATCTGACATATTTTTTGTTTTGAAAATCGATTACACCTTTCTATCGCCATGTTCCGGTTGTTTGGCGCATACAATAGCATTGTAGTGTGCGGCTTGCAGAAACCGTGGCGGTGCTGAGGCGTAATGTGGATTTGTTCCTTTTAACTGAGCTTTGAGAGTATGGAGCCAAGTTGAGTCTTTACACTCGCATCCATTCTGTATGTGTCATACTCCAGAACAAAGCCTCCGATGAGGTTGGAATTGATTGCTGTCTTGAACTCAACTGTTCCATTCGTCTTTTTTTCAACCAACTGTCGCAGCTTGCCTTCGGTTGTGGCGTCGAGCGGAACTGCGGTCGTTAGTTTGGCACTTACCAGATTGTTGTGTTTTCTGTACAGTGTAATAAACGAGTTGGCTATGAATTGCATGATGTCCTCACGGCCTTCCTTGACTACAAGTTTGAAGAAACGTTGTGTCAATTCGGTTGGCTTTTCAGAGGCCGCAGCATTGAGCAGGGCCTCTTTCTGCCGTTTGGAGACCATGGGATTATCTATGGTTGCCTTCAATCGCGGCTCGGCGGCATAGCTGGCGGCAAGTGCCTGCATATCGGCATACACCTTTTCCGACAGTCCCGTCTCAATGCCTGCCTTCAGCAAGGCGCGTGCATATCTGACCGATATCAATCCTAAATCCATGGCGTTTCTTATTTATTGTTGTTTGAAATTTCATCAAGCATCTGGTTAATGTAATCCATCTGTGACTTCTCAGTGCCGAGTTTCTGTCGCAAGACTTTCTCGGAAATCTCGACACTCAACGTGGCTACTTGCTCGCGGATTTCACTTATCGCGGCCTGCTTCTGACTTTCAATCTCGGCTTTGGCCTCTTTTATGATACGGGCACTTTCTTCGCGTGCCTTCTCCTGAGCTTTCTCCACGATAGCCTCACGGGTGGCGGCAGCCTCTTTGAGTATGGCTGCCTGCCGTTGCCGTGCCTCCTGAAGCATCGATTCGCTCTCCTGCTTGATGTTTTCAAGCTGTGAAGCGGCTCTCTGCGCCTTGTCGAGACTCTCGTCTATGTAGCGTTTGCGCTCCGAAACCATGTTGATAATGGCGGGGAAACCCTTTTTCGCGAGCACAAAGAACACTACAGCGAATGCTAGAAGCATCCAGAAGAGCAGTCCCGGATCGGGAGTGAGTATTGCAGGTAAATTATCGAAAAAACCCATTTGCAATGTTTAATGTAACTTCTCTTATTTGATGAGAAAGGCGCAAGCCACAATAGCGAACAGTGCGCAACCCTCAACAAAGGCCGAGGTAAGAATCATGTTTGACATAATCTTGCCCGAAGCCTCCGGCTGACGTGCTATGGCATCCATGGCGCTGCCGCCAATCTTGCCGATACCTAAACCTGCGCC
>CAVDJG010000278.1:0-3244 GCA_963609005.1 Acidaminococcaceae bacterium | reverse complement strand
GAGTGAGGGGAATAATAGATTCTGGCATCTTGTCGTCTTTCTTTGCCTTGTCGCAGATTTCCTTGTTCTTCAAGGTGATAAACAAGTGTTGCATCGACAGGCGACTTTCGCTTACATTCATCTTGTTGGCGACACCAAGCTTAGCAATATTCTGGTCGGCAATGTTTATGTTGGAACAAATATACACCACCTTGAAGAAATCGTCTTTCTGCTCCTCATGCCATTTCTTTACGAGTTCGATGACACGACGTGCAACCATGGTTTTTCCCAATCCCACCTCATCGGCAAGCAATATGCGGCGTCGCCCCATATCCTTATACATGTGGAATATTCTCTGTGCAGTTGCTTCTTGAAAATCAGTTGTTGTCATAAGCGTCTTGTCTTTTTAATGGCATTTGCAAACTGCTTATACATTTTCTCGAAGTTTGCCGGGACAACACTTTTGTCGGCCTTATCCATGATGTCTTTAATGGCGGCTATTTTCTCAGGATCGGCATAGGCAGCCTTGACCATATCTTCATAGAGCGACGTTGTCATCTCGAAATCTGATACGGAAACGCCACCCTGTAACAGTTCTCGTTCCAACTGTTGACTCTCGGCCAAAAACTCTTCCGGACTGTCGGTCAGCATAAAGGCAATATAGTTGACAAACTTGCTCTTGGTGTCGATAACCGATTGGAATATAGCCTTGTCACGTTCTTCCACAGGCATGCCTTTGGTATCGATCTTGACAACTCGCTTGATGTTGTCCACCTCTATCACATAAAATTCTGTTACCGAAGCCAATGGCAGAGGTTTGAATTCCACTCCATCCTTTAACTCCTGCCGTAACGCATGGCTATATAGGGGAAATATGAATACGGGTATGTCAGCAATGTGCTTTTTGCAATGGAGTATTACATTATAGGTACTGCCGTCGGTTTCAGGTTCTACTCTCGCTTCGTAAATAGTTCTGATGGCTTTGTTCAACCGCAATTCGTTTTCCACATCATCATTACCGCTGTCCTCTTTCGAAATTACAGATGTCACCTGTTCGAACATACAGTCCTTGCTGTCATAAATGAGTTCTTTACGAAACCGGTAATACCCCTTGTTATATGACTTAAACTGTAAGCCGAGTAGAAATTCAATATTTCGTTTAAAACCATTTGTCGTGGCATTAGTTGAGCCTATATACAGATAGTTCAAGAAAGTTTGTGAATTTCTGACAAAGTACACCTTTTCATGTATATCTACACTGGTATCCTTTTCCATACGGTCAGTCATCACGTCTTTCACGGCATACACTCCGTCATTCACTGTATTCAGCATCTGTTCGGTCACGCTGCTATGGCGTGTAATCAATGTTTTCTTGGCAGCAGGATGGCTTTGCGTAAACTGTTGAATTATGTGGTCGTCCACAAACGGAGAGATGATAACGGTTTCGGCGGCATGTTCAAGCACCTTTTTCAAACAACTCTCTTCACTGTCATAGCCAGGAATACCCATAGGAAAGAACGAATAATCTTCAAAAGGATCTTCTGTATCAAAACATCTTACATGGTTGAGTGCATCGCAGAGTTTGTCTATTCCTTTACGTATATACCGGTCTTTTGTGTGTTGTTGCAGCCAAAGAAGAAAGTCGAGCAATGGCTTATGCTTTTTTCTATTGGCTGGGCTCTTACCTACTTTACCCGTCAATTCACAAACCACATCAAGGTCGTCAGATGAGCTCAGGTTGCGCGACATGACTACAACTTTCAGTTGCACACTTCCGGTCTCGGGATTTGTTTCTTTTACGACCCACACCTTT
This sequence comes from Acidaminococcaceae bacterium, assembly GCA_963609005.1. Taxonomy (GTDB): domain Bacteria; phylum Bacteroidota; class Bacteroidia; order Bacteroidales; family Bacteroidaceae; genus Prevotella. The sequence goes on along the minus strand of CAVDJG010000278.1, from coordinate 1,452 downwards.
GGGTGAAAGTTTACAAAACCCTTTCCGTTAGAAGGCAATGCTATCTGTACGACACTCTTTTCGAGCAAAGAATATATGTTGGTCTTAGTGTTTTGCGGCACATGAATGTTGCCGGCATTACAGAACACAGCGAACTTGCCGGTAGACTTATTGATTGCTTCCAACACATAATGTGGTGAGCGCAATGCGTCGTTGGTCAATTCACTCATTGTCCCCAACATAAACGGCACCGATAACAACGTTGGCATATCAAGACTATAAGTGGTACAGACAGCATAGTCTACAACAAAGCCGTCACTTGCCAACACCTCATTATACATCACATCATTAAACAGAGTTTCGGCCATTGTTTGCCTCCTTTCCCCTTAATTCTTCAATAAATGCCCTAACGGTTTCCCATCTGAATGATAGTTTATTGTCGTGTACTGGATATTTGGGATCGTAAGAATATGCCTGATTGCCTATTTTGCGTCTAGTTCCCTTTACACGACGCTCTCTGCGCACAATACATTCATCAAGGGCTGTTAGATTGTCAATGGTCAAAAGCTCTGCCGCTTCTTTGCAAAACTTCTTTGACGAGTTTTCCCGCAAAGTTACCATGTTGAGCACTTCGTCAATGTTGATGCCGCTTTCCTTGTATCTTTTGTGTTCTTCTGCAAACTTGGCGAACATCTTCTCGTCCCGTGTTCCATTGGTTTCTGAATAGATGCAGTTATAGCGAAGATGTATCACATATATAAAGTCGGCAAACTGCCGCGCACGTTTTTGCACAATGCGCAAATCTTCGGGTAGTTCTCTGTCATCAACACCGGGAAAGCAATTTGCTAACGGCAAATCTTCGTGTTCAACCAAATACTTCAATAGAGTGCCTTGGCAAGCTTTCGATTTCGTGATATGGTCAACAATAAATGCTTTGTCTTCTGGGGTCAAAGCAATGGAACAAGCTTTGGTGAAGTCGTAGTTTACAATTGGAAAAGAACAGAATTGATATAATCCAATCTTGTCCTCGGCATCATTAGCAGAGTCTTCATCCTCCGACTTATATTTCTGTGGCTGTGCATGCAGATGCTTGGATGTGGCATAGATAAGTTCAAAGAGTTGCGAATTGCGTAATATTCCGAATGTCTGCAAGCCGGAGTTGTAAATATAGGCAGGATCATATTTCACATAGTTGCCCCTGTTCTTGCCAATCACCTCACTTCCGGTTATGCCGGCAGTTTTTTTAGGTGAGCCATCTACGAGGTTCTTTGTCATAAGTCTTTCGAGACGTACAACTTCTGTACGCACCTCACTCAACCTATTGTATTTCTTCTCGGTTGCCTTTTTGTATAATTGCGGCATGAGAGAGAAATACTTCATGTGTTTCTGTAACGTTGATATTCCAGGAAACATGAGGTCTGAAAAAGCATCGCGTATGCGTCCTATGCCAAGTTCGTCGAGTGCTACTTTTTC
>CAVDJG010000277.1:0-3248 GCA_963609005.1 Acidaminococcaceae bacterium | reverse complement strand
GCTTTTTCTCGGTCCACGCATTACCGCCCTCGACAAATCCGAGGCCGTAGATGGTGGTGTTGCCGAGCATGAAGGGATAGCGCAGCTCGAGCGAGAGGCGGTCGTAGGCATAGCCTTCGGAGCCGTAGGGGGTGAGCTGGCCGTTCTCGTAGCCTCGCAGACCGATTGTTTCCTCGGCATAGGAGGTGGAGTAGCCCGACATTCCGTCGCCGCCCATGTAGAATGTTTCAAACGGCGACTTCTTCCACTTGTTGAACGATCCGAGCAATCCGAACTCAACCCTCGTCATGAGCACGAAGCATTTCTGCCCGCTCGTGAGTGCGGTGAAGGTGCGTGCCTTGAACTTCCACTTGTGATATTCCACCCAACGGAATTTTTCCTGCTGCTCGCTGTTGTATGTGGGAGAGTTGCGGTTGGTGGCGAGGTGCTCGTAGTCCTTGCCGTCCCATGCCGACCACGGCGGCGTTATCGTTACCGATGCCATGAACTCGGAGCCGCGGCGCGGGAAGAGTTGGTTGTCGGTAGACGTGCGCGAAAGCTGTATGCTGAGGTTGAGGTTGTTGGAGTTTCCGTTGGTCATGAGGAAGTAGCTCCAGTTCTTAAGCATGTAGCGCGTGTAGGAGAGCTGCATCGAGAGCATGAAATAGTCGTCGGGCCATCGCAGCTGCTTGCCCCATCCGAGCGAAACGCCGAACAGTTTGACATACTTGTCGGGGTCGTAGTAGCTCTCGTAGTTGTTGTAGTAGCTGCTGCCGTAGCCTGCCAAGTAGTTGTAGTAGTTGTTATACCAGCTGTTGTTGTAGTAGTTGCTCGACACGTCGGTCTGCTTCGAGAAGTAAGCTCCCACCGAGAACTGTATGGGGCGCTTGCCTCCGAACCAGTTGGTGGAGTAGTTCACGTTGTAAGACTGGTAGTAAGTACCGTTGGTTTGTGCTCCCAACGAGAGCACTTCGCCGTCGCCTATGGGCAGGAATCCGCGGTGTTCCTTGTTCTTGTTGAACAGGTTGCGCATGGAGAAGTTGTTGAGCTTGAGGCCGATGCGGCCTATTACGCCGGTCTGTCCCCAACCGAGCGAGAACTCAACCTGGTCGTTTGACTTCTGTTCCAGGTCCCAGTTGATGTTCACCGTTCCGTTCTCGGGATCGGGTTTCACGTCGGGATTTACCTTTTCGGCGTCGAAGTGTCCCATCGACGCAATCTCGCGTGCCGAACGCTGCAGCGACTCTTTGGAGAAAAGGTCGCCCGGCTTGGTGCGCAGTTCGCGGCGCACCACGTTTTCATAAAGGCGGTCGTTGCCGTTGATGCGCACATGGTTGATGTGGGCCTGCGGTCCCTCGACGATGCGCATTTCAAGGTCGATGGAGTCGCCCACGATGTTCACCTCGGTGGGAGTGAGCGAGTAGAACAGGTAGCCGTTGTTCCAGTAGTTGTTGCCCACGGCATCCTCGTCCTCGGTGAGGCGCTTGCTCATGAGCTTCTGGTTGTATACGTCGCCCTTCTTCATGCCGAGCACGGCGGCGAGATAGTCTGACGAATAGACAGTGTTGCCCACCCATGTGATGTCGCGCACGTAATATTTTTTGCCTTCATCCACCTTTACGTAGACGCTGACATGCTTGTCGTCGACGTTCCACACGCTGTCGCTCACGATGGTGGCGTCGCGGAATCCCAGCTCATTGTATTTGTCTATGAGCTTCTGCTTGTCGGCTTTCCATCGTTCGGGGGTGTATTTCTTGGCTTTGAGGAACGAGCTGAGCTTGCCGGCTTCGTGTGTTTTGGAGAAAGCGCCCTTCTTGAGCAGTCCGCCCTTTATCTTGCTGTCTTTCAAGGCTTCGTTGCCCTCGATGGTGATTGTGCGCACTTTCATCTTCTCTTTCTTGTCGATGATGACGTCGAGTATCACCTGGTTTTTCTGTGTAACGTCGTCGCGCTGCACGATTTGTATGTCGGCGTTCTTGAAACCCTTGTCGTCGAAATACTTTTTAGCGAGTATTTTGGCGCGGTCGATCATGTTGGGCGTGATTTGCGCGCCCTTCAACAGGCCGAGTTTCTCCTCCATGTCGGTGCGTTCCGACTTCTTGAGGCCCACATAATTTATTGTAGACACGCGCGGGCGCATTTGCAGATGGATGTGCAGGAAAGCCTTGTCGGCGACGATAGAGTCGACGGCTATCTTGACGTCGGAGAAGAGTCCGTAGCGCCAGTAGTGCTTCACCGCATTGGTTATCTCCTCGCCCGGCAGTTCAATCTGCTGCCCTATCGACAGGCCGGAGATGCCCGTGAGCATGTAGTCCTCATAGCCTTCGGCTCCCGACACGGCGAGTCCGCCGAGCGTCATGGTGCGCGGAGTGCCGGCATACGACACGTCGGGGAAGACTATCTTGTCTTGCGCTCCCGCCGCAACACTGCACGACAGTGCGCAGGAAGCTATCAACACCTTTTTTATATCCATCTTGTTATGCGTTCGTTTCTGGGTGAGTGTCATCGTGTTTCTGTTCCTCTTCAATCTGGCTGCCGGTCTTGCCGAAGCGGCGCTGGCGCTGGCGGTAGCTTTCTATGGCCCGGTGCAGGTCGTCCTCGCCGAAGTCGGGCCAGTAGGTGTCGCAGAAATACAGTTCGCTGTAGGCTATCTGCCACAGCAGGAAATTGCTTATGCGCACTTCGCCCCCGGTGCGTATGAGCAGGTCGGGGTCGGGCATGAAGGCGGTCTGCATGGTCGCGGCCACCGTGTCCTCGCCTATCGAGTCGGCGTCGAGGCGTCCTTGTGCGGCCTCATGTGCCAGTATTCGGGCGGCGCGGGCTATTTCCCACCGTGCCGAATAGCTCAGGGCCACCACCATTGTCATGGCGGTGTTGCCTGCGGTGCGCCGCATCGTGTCGTCGAGTTTCTGCCTTACGGCCTCGGGCAGACGCGCCGTGTCGCCTATGACACGGAAGCGCACGTTGTTTTTCATGAATATCTCGTCCTCAAGCGAAGTGAGCACAAGCCCCATGAGTGCCGCCACCTCGTCGGCGGGGCGGTTCCAGTTCTCGGTAGAGAAAGTGTATAGCGTGAGATATTCCACACCGAGGCGCACGCACTCCGACGTGATTCGGCGCACCGTTTCCACTCCGGCCTGGTGGCCGTAGCTGCGCGGTTTGCCGTGTTGTGCGGCCCATCGTCCGTTGCCGTCCATTATGATGGCGATGTGGCGGGGAATGTTCTTCTGTTCGTTGTCCATAATTTCCTTTTCGTGGTTGCCTGGCAC
>CAVDJG010000276.1:0-3278 GCA_963609005.1 Acidaminococcaceae bacterium | reverse complement strand
CGGCGAACCTTATCTCTATGAGGCAGGCTTCGAATTCATCCCCGACAACGGATCAAAGACAAGCATCGGCTACCGCGCCGGAATAAGACAGATAACTTACACCGGCGAACGCACCAAACTGCAGATGCAGGTGAACGGCAAACGCGTGGTGCCATTGGGCGGCAACTGGGGTTTCAGCGAGCAGAACCTGCTCTACCGCAAGCGCGAATATGACATTGCCGCTGCCTACCACCGGCAAATGAATTTCAACATGATACGCAACTGGGTGGGACAGATCGGCGACGAGGAATTCTACGACGCATGCGACCGCAACGGCATCATGGTGTGGCAGGACTTCTGGTTGGCCAACCCGGCCGACGGACCCGATCCCGACGACAACGACATGTTCATGCGCAACGCCGCCGACTTCACGGCACGCATGCGCAAACATCCGTGCATTGCGCTCTACTGCGGACGCAACGAGGGCTACCCGCCCGCCGCGCTCGACAGTGCCCTGCGCACCCTCGTAAAGCAGCAGAACCCGGGCTTGCTCTACATCTCAAGCTCGGCCGACGAGGGAGTGAGCGGACACGGGCCTTACTGGGCCGAACCGGCCAAGACCTACTTTGCAGCGCAGACCGGCCAACTGCACACCGAGCGCGGAATGCCTGCCGTGATGACCTACGAGGGAATGTGCCGCACATTCACGCCCGATGCCCTTTGGCCGCAGAGCCAACAGTGGGGGCAGCACGACTTCACCATGCGCGGGGCACAGCGCGGTGCCACATTCAACTCGATGATAGAACGTGCCTTCGGACAGCCTGACGGCGCGCAGCAATTCGCCTCCCGGGCGCAATGGATAAACTACGACGGCTACCGCGCCATGTTCGAGTCGGGATCGCAACACCGTCAGGGCCTGCTCATATGGATGAGCCACCCCTGCTGGCCGTCGATGGTGTGGCAGTGCTACGACTATTGGCTCGAACCGACGGCGGCTTTCTTCGCCTGCAAAAAGGCGTGCGAACCGCTGCACATCCAGTGGAACGCACTCACACACAACGTGGAGATTGTCAACATTCTGCCCTCGCAGCACAGCGGTCTCACCGCACGCCGCGACATATTCGGCTGCCGCGGCAACCTCATAAGCACCGCTTACGCCAACGCCGACTGCCCGGCCGACACCACACTGACACTCGCCTCGCTGCACACCGACAGCATTGGCGGCGACACCGACAGCGTGCATTTCATGCGGTTAACGCTGATAAGGCCCGACGGCAGCACCGCATCGGAAAACACCTACACGATTGCCACCATCGAGGGCGACCTCACGCAACTCAACACTCTGCCCCAGGCCAACATCAATGCAACGGTGCAGCACGGCAAACGCAGCCTCAACGTGACGCTGCACAACGGCGGCGACACGGCAGCAATAATGACTCGGCTCAACCTTGTTGACGCAGACGGACAGCAAATACTGCCCGCTTTCTATTCGGACAACTACTTCCACCTCATGCCTGGCGAACGCCGCGAGGTGAAAATAGAATGGCTCGACGACGAAGGCGCACCCCTCAACCCGCAGGTGGAGGTGTCGGCATTCAACGCCGGGAAAAAGATTTTCTGAGTTATTTGTTTGCGTTTTTACGGGAAACCAATAAATTGGAATATTGGTTTCCCGTAAAAACATCGCAAACAACAAGTCCCGTAGTGACTACATGGAAGCCCTTGCAGGGCTTTGAAGCTTGAACCGCCTTACAGTTCAAGCCTGAACGACACGTCGTGGCGGCGTGCATAGCGCGTCCAGAAGGCGCGTCGGTGACGCAGGGTGGCCTCAACACACTCTGCGGCATCGAAGCCGCGGCACGAGGCATAGCTCTGTGCCAGCGCCACAAAGAAGTCCTTTGGACCCCAGAGGCGCGCGAAATTGGCGCAGCCGGTCTCCAACGACACCTTGCCAAAGCGCATCCGGTTTATGTCTACCACCGAGAAACGGTATTCGCCGTGCTCCTCGCGCCACAGAATGTTGCCCGGCGAATAGTCGCGGTGCAGCATTTGCGCCTCGTGCATGCGTGCCGTCATGCGGCCGAGAGCTTCGGCCAGGGGCAAATACACCTCGGGGGCATCGTCAACAACCTCATAAAGGCGGCGTTCGTAGGGACACTGCACCGTGACGAGCCACGAGAAGCGCAACATTCCGCAGCGGCGTTGCTCAATATATGCCGCCACCTCGGGCGTTTCAATGCCCGCCTTGGCGAGCAGCGCGGGGTAGCGTGCGGCACGGCGGCCCTTAGGTTCGCGCAAACCGAGCGAATAAACGATCGCGTTGAGCGTGGAAGGGCAGTGGTAGCGCTTCACGTTGAACAGGCGTCCGTCGGGTGCTTGCAGCACCTTTATAAGGTTGCGGCCGGCATGCAGAGTCTCGCCTTGCGTGATCATAAGATCGGGCAACGACTCGAGAAAGCCGCCGAGCGCGGCATATCCGGGATATACGGTTGTTTTCTTACTCATTCTCCAAGCAGTTTTTCATAAACCCCGGCCACCTTGGCAGCCGTGTTTCCGTTTTCGAAGCGGCGCACCCACTCGCGGCTGCGCACTATGCGTGCTTCGCGTTCAGTGCCTCCTTGCAGTGTTGTTCTTATGGCGGCGGCCATGCCGCAAATGTCGTCGGGGGCCACATAAAGGCTGTCGGGGCCTCCGGCCTCTTCAAGACACGAACCCGTGCAGGCCACCACCGGCAAACCGCTTTGTATGGCTTCGATTATGGGCAGGCCGAATCCCTCGTAGCGCGAGGGGTAGACAAAGGTCTCGGCCATGTGGTAGACGGCCGGGAGAAGGTCGTTGCCCACGCCGCTGAGCAGGTGCAGGCGCGCCTCAAGCCCCATTTTCCGGGCGCGTGCACGCAGTTTTTCGGCATAGGCCGTGGCCTTTCCCACCACCACGAGGTGCAGGTCGGAGGGCAGTTCGGTGAGTGCGTCGAGGGCGAGCATGGCGTTTTTGCGCGGCTCCACCGTACCCACATTCAGGATATATCGCGGCGGAAGCTGCAGTTCGCGGCGCGCCCGGCGGCACAGTTCGTCCTTCACGTCGGGCGTGAAACGCTGTGCGCAGCTCTGGTAGACCACCTCTATGCGCTTCTCTTCCACCCCACCCATCTCCATGATGTCGCGTTTTGTGCACTCGCTTATGGCTATTATGCGCCCGGCTTCGCGGCACATGGCGCGGAACTTGAGCCGATAGAAGGCCACGTCGATGGGATTGTAGTATTCGGGATGGCGCATGAAAATGAGGTCGTGCACGGTGGC
>CAVDJG010000275.1:0-3282 GCA_963609005.1 Acidaminococcaceae bacterium | reverse complement strand
TCTTGGGGTTGTACTGCACATAGTCGAGCACTTCCTCAACGGTTTCGCCGTCGAAAATCTGGTCGATGTTGTAGTGTCCGTCCTTTACCGATATGTGGGCGGCGTTGGTGTCGCCGAACAGGTTGTGCATGTCGCCGAGTATTTCCTGGTAGGCCCCGACGAGAAACACGCCTATGTAGTAGTCTTCGTTTTTCTTTATCGGGTGCACGGGGAGCACGTGCGAGGCCATGCGGTTGGTCACGAAGTTGGCTATCTTGCCGTCGCTGTCGCATGTTATGTCTTGCAGTGTGGCGTTGCGCGTGGGCCGTTCGTCGAGCCGCTGAATGGGCACTATGGGGAAAATCTGGTCGATTGCCCATGTGTCGGGGAGCGACTGGAACAGCGAGAAGTTGCAGAAATACTTGTCGGCAAGTGTCTTGTCGAGGTTCTTGAGCTCTTCGGGTGTGTGCTTCAGCGACTTGGCCATGCTGTTTACTTCGCGGCATACGCTCCAGTACATGCTCTCGATTTCGGCCCGGGTGCGCAGGTCAACGATGCCGTGGGAGAAGAGGTCGAGCGCTTCCTCGCGTATTTGTTCGGCGTCGTGCCAGTCTTCGAGCATTGTGCGCGGGTTGAGGTTGTCCCAGATGTCGTAGAGGTCTTTCACGAGCTGGTGGTCGGTTTCTGCCGGAACAAATTCCTCGCGCATTTCGGGCAGCGACGTTGTCTCGAGCACATCGATGATGAGCACCGAGTGGTGGGCGCTGAGCGATCGTCCGCTTTCGGTGATGATGTTGGGGTGGGAGATGTTGTTTTTGTCGGCGGCATCGACGAATGTGTAGATGCAGTCGTTCACATACTCCTGTATGGAGTAGTTCACCGAGCTTTCGCTCGACGACGACCGTGTGCCGTCGTAGTCCACTCCCAGGCCGCCGCCGCAGTCAACGAAGTCGATGTTGTAGCCCAGCCGGTGCAGCTGTATGTAGAAGTTGGCTGCCTCGCGCAGTGCCGTCTGTATGCGGCGTATCTTGGTTATCTGCGAACCGATGTGGAAGTGTATGAGCCGCACGCAGTCGTGCAGTCCCTTTTCGTCGAGTATTTCGAGGGCGTGCAGCAGTTCCGACGATGTAAGCCCGAACTTGCTGGCGTCGCCGCCGCTTTCCTGCCACTTGCCCGACCCGCTCGATGCGAGCTTGATGCGTATGCCTATGTTGGGCCTCACGCCCAGTTTCTTGGCTGCCGTGGCTATGAGGTTTATCTCGTTCATCTTCTCTACGACGATGAATATGCGTTTGCCCATTTTCTGTGCGAGCAGGGCGAGCTCTATGTAGCTCTGGTCTTTGTAGCCGTTGCACACTATTATAGAGTCGCTCTGGCACTGCACGGCAATCACTGCGTGCAGTTCGGGCTTGGATCCGCATTCGAGTCCGAGGTTGAACTTGCGTCCGTGCGATATGATTTCCTCCACCACGGGCTGCATCTGGTTCACCTTTATGGGATAGACGATGAAGTTCTCGCCCTTGTAGTTGTATTCCTCGGCCGCTTTCTTGAAGCAGCTCGACGTTTTTTCGATGCGGTTGTCGAGTATGTCGGGGAAGCGCAGCAGCACCGGCGGCGTGACGTCGCGCAGCGCGAGCTCGTCCATCACGTCGCGCAAGTCGATTTGCGTGTTGTCCTTGCAGGGCGTGACATACATGTCGCCGGCTTCGTTTACGCCGAAATAGGATGTGCCCCATCCGTTGATGTTGTAGAGTTCTTTGGAGTCCTCAATCGTCCATTTCTTCATTCGTGTTTCTTTAATCGGTTTTTGTTCGGTGGTTGTTAAGGCAAGGTGTCGCCTAAGGTTCTGCTCAGATGCCTGCGAGTTGCCGCAGTTGTTCAACCGACTGGCATATCTTGTCGTGGTTGTCGAGCAGGTTTACGTCGAGTGTGTGGCGTGCCTTCAGGTAGTATGGCTCGCGCAGCGCGAGCTGCTGTGTTATGAATGTGCGCATTTCGTCGGGGCTTTTGCCGAGCAGCAGGGGGCGCACCGAGCGTCCCATTTGCAGGTGGCTGTAAAGCACTTCGGGCGTGGCTTTGAGGTAGACGGTGTCGCCCTGCGCGTTCATGTATTCGATGTTGTCGTAGAAACAGGGCGTGCCTCCGCCGCAGCTCACCACGACATTCTCAAACTCTGCCACCTCGTGGAGCATGTTGCGCTCTATGCGGCGGAACCCTTCCTCGCCGCATTCGTCGAATATCTGCTTCACGGTGCGGTGCATGCGTGTCTCGATATACCAGTCGAGGTCGTAGAAGGGCAGCTTCAGCTCTTGTGCGAGGGCGCGTCCCAACGTGGTTTTCCCGGCTCCCATGTAGCCTATGAGTATCACTCTTGTCATTTCTTGCGTGCCGATGTGCCGCGCCGTTTGGTGGTTGACGGCGTGGAGTTGACTATTTCCATGCATTTCTCGTAGGTGAGCCCGGCGGCGGTGGAGTGCAGTTCCTTGGGTATGCGGAAGTTCTTGCCGTCGTAGGCTATGTATGGCCCGTAGCGTCCGTTGAGCACTTCGAGCTTCGGGTCTTCGCTGAATGTCTTCAGGTGGCGCTGCTCTTCCTGCTTGCGCTTTTCGTTGATGAGGCCGATGGCCGTGTCGATCGTTATCGACATCGGGTCTTGGTCTTTGGGTATCGACACATACTTGCGGTCGTGCAGCACATAGGGGCCGAAGCGGCCTGCACCCACCGACACTTCCTTGCCTTCGTATTGGCCTATCGTGCGGGGCAGCTTGAAGAGTTCGAGGGCCTCGTCGAGCGTTATCGTGCCTATGCTCTTGTCGGAGGGGAGCTGTGCGAAGCGCGGCTTTTCGTTGTCGTCGGCCGTGCCTATCTGCACCACCGGACCGTAGCGGCCTATCTTCACAAACACGGGATGCCCCGTAGCGGGGTCGGTGCCGAGCTGGCGTTCGCCTGCTTTATGCTCGGAGCGGGCGTTCATCACCTTGTCTACGGTGGGCTCGAAGTTGCTGTCGAAGTGCTGCATCATGGTTGTCCACTCTTCCTTTCCCTCGGCGATGCGGTCGAACTGGCGCTCCACCTTGGCCGTGAAGTTGTAGTCCATTATGGCGGGGAAGTTGTCCATGAGGAAGTCGTTCACCACCATTCCTATGTCGGTGGGTATGAGTTTGCCCTTCTCGTTGCCTGTTGTCTCCACCTTGTGTGTGGGGGTTATGACGAGTCCGCGCAGAGTGTCGATGGTGTAGGGGCGTTCTTCGCCCTTGCGGTCGCCCTTGTGCACGTATTCGCGCTGCTGTATGGTGCTTATGG
>CAVDJG010000274.1:0-3296 GCA_963609005.1 Acidaminococcaceae bacterium | reverse complement strand
GTCCTCTATAATGGTGTTGCCGTTTTTTTTTTTTTTTGTCTTGTCAGGTGCCGGATCTGCCACTACCGTTCCTCCGGCTCCGTTGTTCTGCGTATTGGTTCTGCCGTCGTCTTCAAGTGTAGTTCCGTTGTCGGCGGGAGAGTCGTCCAACACGTTGTCTATGACGGTGCTGTTGTCGGGAATGAGGTCGGTGTCGTCTTCTGTCGGCACTTGTTTGCGTTCCGGGCGAGTTGTTATTATGTCTGGTTCTACGAGCAGTTCGGATGTACTCACCTTGAGTGGCGCGAAATGCTTGGCGTAGAATTTACTGTAATCGTCGTAGCTGTATTGCTTGCCGAGCAGCGCAAGGTTCTGCTCACTTATTATTATCGTGCGGTTGCCGGCTGCCATACGCCGCAGATTGGGCTGCGCATAGAAATGCCGTGCATACTGCAATGCCTCGTCGTAGTTGCGGAATCCGCTCACCGACATGAGGTGTATGCCGTCGGCATCGGATATGCTTATGTCGAAATTGCGCACAAGATAGCTTGTGAAGTTATAGCGTGCCAGCTCAAACAACAGTTTGTTTTCGTCGAGAGAGTCGGGTTTGTAGGCTATGATAAACACGAAGTTGGCGTTGCGTTCGGCCGAAAGTTTCTTTGTTCCGGTCGTGTCGTTGTCGTTAAGCACGGCCGTGCGGCGTTCCCATATGTTCCCAATGTCAAACGTACCTCCGCGCAACCGCCGTCCGGCCTGCACACCATTTATTATCATTCCGGCCATAGCGCTCACTCCACTTTGCGGATATTTCTCCACGACGGTCTTCATGTCGGTCAGGCATCCGTCGGCATCGCCTTGGTTGAGTTTGCCCAATCCGCCTATGAATACAAACTTGTCGCGGTTTGCACCGAGCGGGAAACGGGTGTCGGAAACATGCACATTGCCTGCCACTTCGGCATAGCGTGCGGCCTTGAAGGCTTCGTAGGTGCAGGCATAGAGCGAGTCTTCGATGTGAACGCCGAAAGCTGCGTTCTCCTTGAAATACGGGTCGGTGAGCAATGTCGTCCAGTCGTTGTCGGGATACTGGCTTTTCAGGCGGTCAACATATCCGTCGGCCACTGCCGGCATGCCTTTGCGCGAGTAGAGCAGGAACAGATGGTAGTAGGCATCGGGCATGTTTTCATAGTCGGGATAGTTGTCGGTAAGACGTCTGAGTTGTTTCTCGCTGAGCGTGAGGTTGTCGAGTTTGTCCTTGAATATCACTCCCGAGTGATACAGTCCGTCCTCTATAATCTTGTTGCTTGCCGCTTTTGCTTCGTCGGAGAACGGTATTTGAGCCATATAATACTCGCGCTTGTGCGGGTCGTTTTGTGCACTGTCGGCAATTTGTGCAATCGAGTCGAGTGCGGCTTCGGCGTTGGCAATCGAGTCGAGTTGTTCTTCTGACAGTTCCTCGGAGCCTATCGACGACACGACAGTCTTGTTCACGCGCTGCCAGTTGTCCACATTCTCGCGCTTCCCCCACAGTTTTTGGAATGCCGTTTTGCCTTGGCTCACTGCCAGCGGGTTGTAGAAATACCACAAACCGTTGCCCTGCTTGTTGGTAGCGTTGTTGTTGGCGGCGTTGGATGCGTTCTGGTTCTGCCCCATGTTGTTGCCTCCGTTCTTGGCCATAGTTTCTTGCGCGTCAAGCTCTGCCTGCTTGTCGCGTTCGGCTTTTTCTTTTTTCTTGAGTGCATCTATCACACGGTCGATGGCCGCGTTGCGCGCTTTCTCGTCCATGACCGACAGTTCCTGCAGCGAGTCTTGCAGGTGCACGGCATCGGTGAAAGGCACCAGTTCGTCGAGCACCTTCGATCTTTCCGAAAGTTGTGCATAGTCTTTGCGGTCTTTGTCGAGCATGCCTATTGCCGCCCCGTAGCACCGCTGGGCGTCGTTGTAGCGTTCGCGCTCCCAATACAGGTCGCCGAGGCGCAGCAACAACACTCCTTTCTCAATGCCGCTACGCGTTGCCTTGGCATTGCCGCGCTCATAGGCGCTTATTGCATTGGTGGTGTCGCGTTGGCTGAGATATATGTTGCCTATGGCATAATACACCTGGTCGAGATATTCTTTGTTCTTGTCAGACGCCGCCATACGTTTCAGTTTGCCAATCATCTTCTTGGCCTGCCCTTTCGACGCCACCTCTGTCATGGCTATGCGGGCATTGAATTCAAGTTCGTAGGGAGGGTTTTGGCGCACCACATGTCGGTAGGCTTTCATGGCGAGGGCATCGTTTCCGAGTGCAGCCTGCAGTTGTCCCATGAGAAACCACTCCCTCGCCCGTTGCTTGCGGCGCATTTCGTGCTTTATTACTTTGCGCAGATAGGGCACGGCCTTGGCATAGTCGCCGGTGTGTATGTAATAGTCGGCATAGGTATAGTCCCATTCCTTCTGTGCGCTCCAGTGTATTGAGTCGCGCTGCATGTTGCGTATCACGTCTTCGGCATCATACAGCCAGTCCTCTTCCACATAGCATTTGGCGAGCCATGCGCGTGCCTTTGCATATATGGCAGGCTGTGTCTGGTAGAGACGGCTCATATATGAAAACGTGGAGGCAGCCTCGTCGAACGCCCCTTTGTGGAATTGCGAACGTCCCATGAGCATCCATGCCTTCCAAAGAAACGGGTTATACTCGCGCCGCGAGAGCCATTCAATGTCCTTTTCTGTCTTGCGCCGTTTCTTGTTCCACACCGGTTGGCGCTTTATGCTGTGCAGCTTTATGGTTTTCTGGCATTTCTCTATTGCACGTTCAAAGTTGGCCTTGCCCGTTTCGCGGTTTGCCTTGTTGCCTACGGTATAGAGTGGTATGATTTCGGTGAAGTTGTCTTTGTTGCCGTTTTCCTTTTCGAGCGAACCGTCGATGTAGGCCAACGTGCCGTTGTAGTAGGTGTTGTAGCGTGCCTTGAAGGCATGCCACCACCGCGTCTTCGCAGTGTTTTTCTGCGTTCCGCATCCCGTCACGACAAGAACTGCCGCCATGACGAGACCAATGACTATATGTCGGGTGTTAGGTGTTCTCACATTTATTAAACTCGTGAAGGATGCTTTTTATTGCGCGTGCCGCTATGTAAATCACTACACTGGCGAAAATTATGGCCGCCCCCGACGGCACGTTGAGCCAATAAGACATTGCAAGTCCGGCAATGCAGTCGATCCAGCCCACGAGGATGCTTGTGGCTATTATGCGCTTGAAGCTGAACGAAAACAGGTTGGCGGTCATCTACGGTATAGAGTGGTATGATTTCGGTGAAGTTGTCTTTGTTGCCGTTTTCCTT
>CAVDJG010000273.1:0-3300 GCA_963609005.1 Acidaminococcaceae bacterium | reverse complement strand
TGCATGAAGCACGAACTGGTGTCGAGCAGACTGGCGGCCTTGCGCTTGTCAACGTTAAACGTGAGGCTTATTTTCTTCACGATGTTGCCCACCATGCTTATGGCCACCGTGTTGTTGGCCGTGCACATGTCAACGGCTGCGGCAAGAAAGCAAATCACAAACTCGGCACCGCGCTTGCCGTGTATGCGGCGTGTTATCTTTTCTATGATGTAGTTTATGCCGCCGTCGTGCTGCACCACCTCAAACAGTCCGCCGGCGAGCATCGTTATAATAATCAGTTCGCTCATCGACAGCACTCCGTCGCCCATTGCATGGAAAAGGTTGAATATGTCGCTTGCCCCGCATGTTATGCCTATGCCGAGCGTGAGCATTATGCCAGTGACGAGCACCGTCAGCACATTGACTCCCATTGCTGCCGTGACGAGCACCGCCACATAGGGTATGAGCTTCACAAGGCTCGTTTCGTGGTGCTGCGCGGCGGTGCCGTGGCCGAACCCGATGTAGGCATAAATGAGCAGTGTTATTACCGCGGCCGGAAGGGCGGTGTAGAGATTGGCCTTGAACTTGTCGTTCATCTTGCAGTCTTGCGAACTCGTTGCCGCTATCGTGGTGTCGGATATGAACGAAAGGTTGTCGCCGAAAAAGGCTCCACCCACCACTATCGCCGTCACGAGCGGCAGGCTCGCGTCGATCGACGAGGCCAAACCTGTGGCTATTGGCACTAGCGCGACAATCGTCCCCACGCTTGTGCCGATGGAAAGACTTATGAAGCACGACGCGCAGAAAAGCCCCGGCAGAACCATGCTGCCCGGCAGAATGGCCAGCACGGCATCAACAGTGGCGTCGATGCTGCCTATTTGTTTGGCCGAATTGGCAAATGCACCGGCAAGGATGAATATCCACAGCATCTGCATGATGTTGGGTGCGCTCGCCCCTTTGTTGAATATAGCGATGCGCTCTGAGGTCGTTTCCTTGTGGGGAATGGCCACCGCATAGATGCACGAGAGCAGAAACGCAATGCTAATGGGAATCTTGTAGAAGTCGTGCGCGATGAGTGACGTCACAAGGTAGATTGCGACAAAGACAATTAGGGGGCTAAGTGCGGCAATACCTTTTTTGTTGTTCATCTTACGGTCGGTGTTTTATGTTGACGTGGCAAGGCATCGTTTAGCCTTGCCACGGTGTTGGCTGCCAGTGCACAAGCAGTGCATGCCGGTGCGGCTAAAGCTGGGTGCGGCGGTAGAAGTCAACGTTTTCTTTGGTGAGAAGCTCAATGGGCATGTAGTTTACGGGCTGCACCTTTTTCTTGAGCACTATTGCCTTGAACAGTGTGTCAACGCAGCTGTAGCCTTGCTGGTAGCCATGCTGAGCTATGAGAAACGAGATGCTGCCCTGCCGCAGGCAATCGGCATTCTTGGCCACCATGTCGTAGCCCATGATCTGTATGTCGCGGCGATTGTTGCGCAGCAGATATTCGCCCACGATGTGGGCCTTGGAGTTGAGCGTTATGCAGTGGTGCACTTGCGGATGCTCCTCGAAGAAAGTCTTCAGCATGCTGTCGTTCTCGCTTTTGGTGCCTTTGAACGGAAGACTAAGCTCTGTAATCTTTATGTTGGGGAAATGGTCGTGCATGTAGTGGCGGAACCCCACTTCGCGGTTGGCTTGCTGTTTGCTTGTCACGCGCCCGTTTTTCATGCGCTTCAAGAGCATTATCTCTTTCTCGTTGCTCGCTATGAGCATGAGCATCTTGGCGGCAAAATATCCGCTGCAGAAAGAGTCCTGCCCGAAGAATGAAAGCGGCCGCAGGTCGGGCATGTAAGAGTCGAGCAGCACAAAAGGTATTTGCTTCTCGTGCATTATGTCGGTAAACACTTTCGTCGTCTCGATGTCAACGGGGACAATAATCACGCCGTCGGGGGCAGAATTCAGACATTCGGTGTAGCAGTCTACGAACGACTGGTTGTCAAAGCGTTCGTAATACATTATCTTTACATCTATGTGGAAATCGCGGCGCACCTCTATCGCCTTCTTGGCTCCCTGCTCTATCTCTTCCCAATAGGCTTCCGACTCGTGCTGGGGAATGAGCATATAGAAGGTGTAAGACTTGTTGTAGGCCAGGGCACTTGCGTAGACGTTGGGCTGGTATTTCATTTCTTTGAGTGCCAACTCCACTTTTTCGCGGGCCGGTTTCGACACGTTGGGCCGGTTGTGCAGCACACGGTCAACTGTGCCTACCGACACTCCGGCCCTTTCGGCAATGTCTTTTATTCTGATTTTATCCATTGGTGTGTGTCAAGAATGTAAGATGTGTTTTTGTTTTAATTGCAAAGTTAATACAAAAAAACAAATTGTGCGAAAGCACAGACACGTTTTTTTAACGTGTGGCCAAGCACAAAATGGGCCGCCGCAACCACTGAAACTCCACGAAAACATTCATTTCACAAATCAACGGCCCTGATGTTTTATTTCAACAATCATTCGTGATTGTCATGGATAATTGGTATTTTTGTGGTCAAGTTGCCGAAATTGAAGCCGAAAGAAACAGAAGCGGAAGCACTTCTCAATAATCGTCTAACGAGTAGGTGTAAAGAAACAAACACACATTTGCAATGGAATACAATATAAAAGACAAAAAGAGAAGATTATGACAACAAGAGAAATCGATGAACGTTCCTTGGATAATGCTCACCGCCTCTTTGAGTCGGGCGACATAAACAAAATATCTGTCGGCACAACCGCAGGGCTTCGGCAGATACACCGCTATCTGTTCGACGGCTTGTATCCTTTTGCAGGCATCATCCGCGACAAGAACATTGCCAAGGGAGGCTTCCGCTTTGCCAATTCTCTTTATCTCGAAGCCGCTCTCTCTGCCGTGGAAAAGATGCCGGAAGACACCTTTGATCACATCATAGAGAAATATGTCGAGATGAATGTGTGCCATCCTTTCATGGAGGGCAACGGCCGATCCACCCGCATCTGGCTCGACATGATACTGAAACGTTCGCTCGGAAAAGTTGTCAACTGGCAGTATGTGGACAAAGACAAATATCTCTCTGCCATGGAACGCTCCCCTATCAACGACCTCGAGCTGCGCTATCTGCTCTCGCAAAACCTCACATCCGACACCGAAAACCGCGAAGTTATATTCAAGGGAATTGAGCAGAGCTACTATTATGAGGGGTATGAGAAGTGAAATTGTAAAAATATAAAGAAAAGAAGGGGCACCTGCAAATTCCACACTAATTGTTGTGCTGACCTTACAGGCCAGCCTTGATGCAAACACATTACCCAGGGTTACGC
>CAVDJG010000272.1:0-3322 GCA_963609005.1 Acidaminococcaceae bacterium | reverse complement strand
TTACGCATCACGGCTTCGCCGCGCTGCTCACCCTGGGCTATGACTGTTACGCCCATTCAGGGCTGCCATGTTGTCCCTACGGGACTTGTGGTTTGCGATGTTTTATCGGACACCAATAATATCTATCAGTTTTCCATGAACTTTTTAGCCGCACGCAGCTGGTGGCGCATGTTGCTGAGCAACTGCTGGCTCTCCTGCAAGATGTTAAGATAAACAAGCGACACCTGCAGACGGCTGTTGTCACGGCTCTCCTGTATGCGGTCGATGTGACGCTTACGCACTACCGACAACTCATCCTTGCATTCGTCGGCAACTGCAAGTATCTCGCGGTAGTTGTCAAACTGAGATGTAGAAATCATTGTCTCGGTCTGTTTCATCAATTCGTTTATCGAACTGCGTATGGGTGCGAACTCCTCTATATAAGTCTTCGGCAACGGATTGAAGTTGTTGTCAACATGTTCTTTTATCGGGTCGAGCATGCGAAGCAAGCAATAGATGAACTGCTCAGAAGAGTTTATGCCCAAATGGAACCATGTGTTGCGCTCTATGGCTATTTCGGTAGGAACACGTTTCAGTGCGAGCAATTCCTGACGGCGGAATTTCTTCAGCAGTTCCTGCTCGCCCTTCAGTTCGTTTTGGCAACGGCGCAGAGCCTTAGGCTTCTCGTTTTCAAGACCATCGATAATGTTGTTGAAACTGTCGAGCACAAACTTCGTGACAAAGCTCTGTGTGCGTCCAACATGTTTAAGCAACAAGTCCCACACGATTTCCGGGTCGCGTGTGCGCATCATAAGTCTGAACACATCGCTCTTCTCGGCAGTCTGCGATTTCTTGGCATACTGGCGGTTGCTGCGTATGAGAAGGAACACCACGAGAGCCATGAACAGAACCTTTGCGATGATGCCTCCGTAGAACATGAGCAAGCACACAACCGCACAGGCTATGAAGGCTACGCCGGCAGTGATAAACCAACCGCCGATTACGCTTATCACTCCCGTAACGCGGAACACTGCACTCTCGCGGCTCCAAGCACGGTCGGCAAGGCTCGAACCCATAGCCACCATAAATGTCACATAGGTAGTTGACAACGGAAGCTTGTAGTTGGTGCCTATCGTAATGAGCATCGATGCGAGAACAAGATTCACGGCAGCACGCACCACGTCGAAAGCCGCACCATCGGCAAGCTCCACCTCGTTTTTGTTGAAACGGGTGTCAATCCATTTCGAGAGGCCACGCGGCACATAGCGCGACACCACATCGTTGCAGTCCTGGGTGAAACGCACTATGCTGCGTGCCACACGGCTCGACCCGAACATCTCGTCGCCTTCGTCCTGGCGCGAAAGGTCAACGCTTGTCTTTATCACGTTGCGGGCCTTCTTCGATGTTGCCATTGCAATAATCATCACCACACCGGCGGCAAACAGATAATAGGCCGGTGTCTGTGCACTACCCTGCAAAGAGTTCATCATAAACGATCCCGGAGCAGTGCCGTTGGCATTGGCCATGAAATCATTATAGGAATCGAGTCCGGCAAGAGGCACACCGATAAAGTTAACCAAGTCGTTGCCGGCAAATGCCATAGCCAAACCGAAGGTGCCCATAAGCACAACAAACTTGAAGACATTCACACGCAGCAAGTGGAGGATTTCCATTACTATTGTTGAAACCACGAATGTAGCACAAAGCACAATCTGCGTATTGTCCTTCACCCAGTCGCGCACACCCGCATCGAGATGAGGCGACTTGAACAAACCTTGTATGAAAATGAAGTAAGCAAGAGCCGTGAAGGCGATGCCTCCAAATAGAGCTATGCTGTAACGGGAATGTTTCTTATAGTTGAATGTAAACACAACACGCGAAATCCACTGCACCAACGTACCGAACACGAAGGCTATAGCCACACTAACGAAAATCGCGACAATCACACTCAGGGCCTTGTCGGTGTTGAGATAGTCGCCATAGCCGAGCCCGTTGTCGCCGAGCATCTTTATCGTCGCGATGATAAACGTTCCGCCAAGAAGCTCAAACACGAGCGACACGGTAGTGGATGTTGGCATGCCCAGCGTGTTGAACATGTCCAAGACAATGACATCTGTCACCATAACCGCAAGGAATATCGTCATCACCTCGTTGAACGAATAGTTGGACGGCTGCATGATGCCATGTCTTGCGACATCCATCATGCCCGACGACATAACCGCTCCGAACGCGACACCCACCGATGCCACAATCATTACGGTGCGAAACTTTGCAACCTTAGCGCCTATGGCACTATTCAAGAAATTGACGGCATCGTTGCTGACACCGACAAACAAGTCGAACACTGCAAGACATAGCAGGAAGACTACAATACACAAATAAATTGTTTCCATTCAACTTATAATATTATTGTTATGTAATTTTGAGCGCAAAGTTACGTCCTTCCTGTTACACCGAGTTTAAACACATATTACGATAGTGTTACAAAGCAT
The DNA here is from genome assembly GCA_963609005.1 of Acidaminococcaceae bacterium. Lineage (GTDB taxonomy): Bacteria > Bacteroidota > Bacteroidia > Bacteroidales > Bacteroidaceae > Prevotella. The sequence continues at coordinate 851 of CAVDJG010000272.1, read as the reverse complement.
CGTGTGGAGCGGCATTCACGCACAACGGAGCATGGCAATCTGCACCGGCGGCAGCATACATCCGGCAACGGCCGGCCGGGGCACCTGCAAAAAATGATAAAATCTGACACACAATCCAACTATATTTCGTATTTTTGCAATGCGTTCTACCATTCATAGTAAGGATGGGCGGCAGAATGTAAATATTATGCACAAAATGGGATTTTGCAGAATTTCCCTTAACACAAATAAGATTATGCATAATAAAGGCAAACTAAATAGGCTTCATCAATCGTCATGCATTGTTGTAGCTAACGACATAAAGTAGAACGGAATTTATGAAACCGGATGGTACGGATTCTTTTTCTACAGCCAACGGGAAACTCGTTCCCCCAAAGGGCAACAACGTTACTGAGCAAGAAAACAAATCTGGCTCTGAGGTGAAGACTTGTCGCCAAACTGACGTAGCTACATGGTCGTATATCTTTGTGCATCACGGTAAAGTGAAGAGCATGGAAGAACAGTTAATCAAAGACGGCAGAACCTATTTCGTGCATAAAACCATGCACTATTTCAAGAAATCGGGCCGACGCAGTGTGCAGCACAAAGAAATGCCGACCGTCAGCGGACTTGTGTTCTTTCAGGGCTCACCAAAAGAAATACAGCATTATCTCGACGACAAGTTTCCTTACACTTACCTTTGCAAAAACTGCAGCACCGGCAGAGTGGCAGAGATACCCGACTCGCAGATGCGGCCGTTCATGCGCATCACGAAGATTTCGCCCGAACGCATACGCTTCCTGCTCCACCCGTTTCATTATTACGCCCGCAACCGCATACTGCTGCGCATCACCACGGGTGAGCTGGCAGGA
>CAVDJG010000271.1:0-3326 GCA_963609005.1 Acidaminococcaceae bacterium | reverse complement strand
CAGGCATACATCGTGTTTCCGCTCATCACCGAAAGCGCGAAAATCGACCTGAAAAACCTTGAACGCGGCTACGAGACGCTCTGCGAGGCTTTCCCCGAGTTCAAGCTCAGCAAGGTGCACGGCAAGATGAAGGCCAAAGAAAAGGACGAAGAGATGCGCAAATTCGTGGCCGGCGAAACGCAGATACTCGTTGCCACCACCGTGATTGAGGTAGGGGTGAACGTGCCTAACGCCTCGGTAATGGTGATACTCGACGCACAACGCTTCGGATTGTCGCAACTGCACCAGTTGCGCGGACGCGTGGGCCGCGGCGCCGACCAAAGTTATTGCATCCTCGTGACAAGCTACAAACTGTCGGCCGAAACACGCAAACGCATAGATATAATGTGTGAAACCAACGACGGGTTCTGCATTGCCGAGGCCGATCTCAAACTGCGCGGGCCCGGCGACCTTGAAGGTACGCAGCAAAGCGGCATGGCATTCGACCTGAAAATAGCCGACATCGCTCGCGACGGACAAATTGTGGCCGTGGCACGCGACGAGGCTCAGCGCATCGTCGATGCCGACCCTACATGCACAAGCGAACGTTTTGCCCTGCTTTGGAGGCGGCTCGCACAACTGCGCGAAGACAACATCAACTGGGCGGCAATAAGCTGAAAAGTCACCCACGGCGCATCCTTAATGCGCAAGAAAAACACATACGCACAAAAAGCACAGCAACACAACCTGTGCATCAGAAACAGTTAAAAACGCAACCAAGACGGCAAAAAATGTGCAAAACATTAAGAACGAGTGCCTTTTTATGTTAAATAATCAATAAAAGCCGCCAATCATATTATCTTTTTGCAATATTTTTGCTATCTTTGCATTGCAAACTCCAATGATGTTGAACGCACAACGGTGTTCAACGACCACCTTTTGAAGGAACAAAAAACTTGTTCCACCTTTAAAGTCGAGTCCAAAACATGAATTTTAGAAGAACATTCAAAACATTAGCAATATCATTCCTGTTGGCCGTTTCGGCAACGTCAGCACAGGCACAAGACCTTCTTGCCCGCCAAGCCCCGGTAGACCGCAAGATGAAATCGGTTGACACCATCATGCTGAAAAGCATTGCCGCACGCGAAGAACTGGAAAATCCCTCATCCGACCTCTACCAGAACTGGGACAACAAATATGCCCACCGCGCCATAGAGTTGCCCGACCACTACCGCATCGACCTCAGACATTTCTGCATGCCAACGCCGAGCCGCGTGATAACAAGCAATTTCGGATCACGATGGGGACGCCAGCACAAGGGTCTGGACATTAAGGTTTACATCGGCGACAGCATACGCGCCGCATTCAGCGGCAAGGTGCGCATCGTGCGCTACGAGGGCGGCGGCTACGGAAAATACATCGTGATACGCCACAACAACGGCCTCGAAACAATCTACGGACACCTCTCTGCCCAGCTCGTGAGCGAGAACCAGGAAGTGAGGGCAGGCGAAGTGATAGGTCTTGGAGGCAATACCGGCCGAAGCACCGGTTCACACCTGCATTTCGAAACACGCCTCTGCGGAGTGGCACTCAACCCCGCTCTGATGTTCGACTTCCGTGCTCAGGACGTAACGGGCGACTACTACACCTTCGACCGCAGCTCCTACGACGCACAATCTGCCGAAGCTACACGTCTGCGCGGCAAGCAAGACGGCGGCAACTACTCACGCGAAGACGTGACAGGAGCTTACAGTGCCAACGAGCGCACCGCATCGGGACTCAGCGACCAGGTGCTCTATCATAAAGTGGCAAAGGGAGAAACGCTCGAAAGCATAGCCCGCAAGCGCGGCGTGACAGTCGATCAGATATGCAAGCTCAACCACATCACGCGATCAATGCGTGTGCGTCCGGGACAAATCCTGAGATATTCATAATCCCGCTATTTCATATTTTATCATACTTCAATATCACCCGCTGTGCAGAAAAGCGTTTCTTGCACGGCGGTTTTTTTGTTGCCTGCACCGCAAATTCAACCCCGGCGCGCTTCACCAGAAAAACATTTATGAGTAAATTTGCACATAGCAAGACACCATCCTTAAACCTATAACATAACAACCACACCATGCACAGACTGACACTCGCGTCGCTCGCGCTCCTCGCAGCACTCGCCGCCGCAGCATCAACGCCGCACCGCGACAGAATCGACCTCGCCGGAACATGGCAATTCGCGCTCGACCGCGACACCACCATGACCGTTTCAGCCATGCGGCAACGCCCCTTGAACGAGACGGCAACGCTCCCCGGCACCACCGACACCAACCGCAAAGGCACGCCCCTGGCACGGTTTGACGAGACGACACACCTCTCACGGAGGTTCGCCTACACCGGACGGGCGTGGTATAGCCGCGAAGTTTCAATACCGAAAGAATGGCGCACGCGCAAAATAACGCTCCACTTGGAGCGCACAAAACACACAACCGTATTCGTTGACGACCGCCTGGCAGGAACATGCAACGACATTTCAACGCCGCAAGACTACGACCTCACGCAGCTGCTCACGCCCGGACAGCACACGATAACGATAATCGTTGACAACGGCGGAGGCATACCGCAGCAGACAATAACGTCGTCGCACGCCTGTTCGGAAGACACTCAGACCAACTGGAACGGCATAATAGGCAGCCTTTACATTGAGGCACGGCCACTGACGGGCATAGGCGACGTGCGCTTCGAAGGCGGCAACGCAAACCCCACATGCTCGTTCAGGGTAGAGGGCAAGGGCCGGCTGAAAGGCGAACTTACCGTCGCTGTGGCCGACACACGCACCGGCGCCACCCTTTTCACCACCAAAACGCGCGGCAACTACATCGCCCGCGAAGATCCATACAGCATCGCTCTCGGCGCACTCGCAGGAAAACTCGACGAATGGAGCGACTGCCGCCCATCGCTATACCGCCTCACCATTACGGCACAAAACGGCAGCAGTGCCACAATCACATTCGGCATTGCCGACTTCAAGGCCTCTGGCGGCCACTTCACAATAAACAGCCGCAGGACATTCTTGCGCGGAAAGCACGACGCAGCGGTGTTCCCTCTCACCGGACACGCGCCCGCCGACCGCAAGTCATGGGACGAATATTTCGCCACCATGCGCCAGTATGGCATCAACCATGTGCGTTTCCATTCATGGTGTCCGCCCGAAGCGTGCTTCGAGGCAGCCGACTCGGCCGGCATCTACCTGCAACCCGAACTGCCGTTCTGGGGCGATTTCAATGCCTCCGACACCTGTTTGATGAATTTTCTGCACAAGGAAGGACTTAACATTGTGCGCCGTTACGGCAAGCACC
>CAVDJG010000270.1:0-3364 GCA_963609005.1 Acidaminococcaceae bacterium | reverse complement strand
CAAGGTGCTTGTTGTGGCCGGCCTTCTGTCGGCAGTCACCACTGCCTATTGCGGTCCGGTGACATTTCTTGGACTTGCCGTGCCGCACATAACGCGCATGGCCTTGCGCTGCGACGATTTCAGAACGCTGTTGCCCGCATCGGCACTTGTGGGCGGGGCATTGTCGCTTCTTTGTTGCCTTTGTTGCTATCTTCCGGGCGAAGGAGGGTGCTTCCCCATAAATTTCATAACTCCGTTGATTGGTGCTCCGGTAGTGTTTGCGGTTATATTGAAGCGCAAAATATAGCAAAACCCATGATTCTTTTGTTGCACGCAAGTGCTGAAGCCCACACAAACAGGTGTTGCCTCCACTTTGTTTAGGCTCTCCCGGCGGCCTTTGCAGTTTTAAGTCGGCGCGTGTAGCGTATGGTGCACGCACCTGCCGCGTATGCACCACGTGCGTGCAGCATATGCGTTGATGCCCTCGGGTGGCCCTCTGCGTGCCGGCAAAAAGGCTTGGCCGATGTTGCGGCATGCCCGTTTGTACAGGTGAATACATGTTGTTGAGCCTCGGGAAATGGGCTTTGGCTTTTTGCGGGAAAAAACATTCGCGCAAAAATTTGAATTTCTGCATAAAAGATGTACTTTTGCATAGAGAAACGACAACGGCATGGCCGGCAACCGGGCGTTATACCGCTATTCGGAAATGTGGGCCATTGCAGACAACAAATTTGCGTATGCATACAAAAGAAGAAAAACTGCAAGCCTTCGGGCGGTTGCTTGATGTGCTCGACACATTGCGTGTGAAATGCCCTTGGGACCGGAAACAGACAAACCAGAGCCTGCGTCCTAACACAATAGAAGAAACCTATGAATTGTGTGACGCGCTTATGAAAGACGACACCTACAACATCTGCAAGGAGCTGGGCGATGTCTTGCTGCACATTTGTTTCTATGCGAAAATAGGCGACGAACAGGGCAAATTCGACATTGCCGACGTGTGCCAGAAACTTACCGACAAACTTATATTCCGACATCCGCATGTTTATCATCCTTCGCAGGTGGGCGCGCCCGACCCGAAACCGCTGCCTTATGGCGAGGACTCGGAGCAGCAGTCGGCAAATGTTTCGTCGGCGCAGCAGGTCGTGGAAAACTGGGAACAGATAAAACTGAAAGAAAAAGATGGCAACAAGAGCGTGCTGGCGGGTGTGCCCGATGCCTTGCCGTCGCTCATAAAAGCCTACCGCATACAGGACAAAGCACGCAATGTGGGGTTTGACTGGGAGGACAAGGCCGACGTATGGGGCAAGGTGAAGGAGGAACTTGGCGAACTTGAGACGGAACTGCGTAAGGGCGACAAAGAAAAATCGCTTGAGGAATATGGCGATTTTCTGTTCAGTTTGATCAATGCCGGACGCTTGTATCATCTTAATCCCGACAATGCTTTGGAACTTACCAACCAAAAGTTCATACGACGCTTCAACTACATCGAGGCCCACAGCATAAAAATTGGAAAGCAACTGAAAGACATGACGCTCGGCGAGATGGACCAATTGTGGAATGAAGCCAAAGCGCAGGAGAAATAAAAGACACCTACTGACTGTCCTGACACGCGCTCTCGGATGTGATGTCAGGGCAAAGCTAACAATTATAAAAAACAAGAAAATGAAACCGAAAATATCGTTTGTCTGCATCGTAATGTTTGCAGCAGTAGCGTTTTTGGCTACGGGCTGCGGTGAAAAAAAAGCAAAACCGCATGCCGAAACGACCGAAACGACCGAAGAAACCGCCGACACGACAGTGTATGGAGTGTGTGGCGAAGGCACGTCGATGCACAGTCTGCAACTCATAACCGACTATGGCGACACCGTGACTTATGTGATAAACGATGAAGGCGAGCCGCAGACAGATGTGCAGGGCGGACTGATGGCCGGCGACCATGTGGCGGTTGTCGGGACAAAACACGACGGCGAGGCGGTTGCCAATAAGGTGATAAACCTTACTTCGTTGCTCGGCCACTGGACAAGCATCGACAGAAATTTTGAACTGGAAGAGGGCGGAACAGTAAAGTCGAGCGTCAAGGCAGAAACAACTCCATGGACAACATGGAAGATTTTCAACGGAAACCTGGTGCTCAACCGCGACACTTTCGTGATATATAACTTGGGGGCCGACTCCCTCTATATAGAAAACGACAAGGGAATATACGCTTTCAAACGACAGTATTGATTGTTATGGAACCATTCAGAGTGCACATATTGGGTTGCGGATGCGCATTGCCCACCATGAGGCATTTCGCATCGTCGCAGGTAGTCGAAATCCGTGAGAAACTGTTTATGGTTGATTGCGGCGAAGGGGCACAGGTGCAGCTGCGTCGTGCGAGGCTGCGCTTCACCAAAATCAGTGCCGTTTTCATCACGCACATACACGGCGACCATTGCTTCGGACTGATTTGTCTAATCTCGACGTTTGGCATGCTCGGCCGCACTGCGCCGTTGGCTATATATGCTCCAAAGGATTTGGAGGATGTGCTGAAGGTGATGATCGACAAGTTCTGCAATGGCTTGGAGTATGAGATAGAGTTTCATGCGGTTGACACCAAAAGGCAGGCGGTGATATATGAAGACCGCAGTCTCACGGTTGAAAGCATACCGTTGCGTCACAGGGTGCCGTGCTCCGGCTACCTGTTCAGGGAAAAACCTTTGCTGCCACACATCCGGCGCGACATGATCGACTTCTACAAAATCCCCGTTTCGCAAATAAACAATATAAAGAACGGGGCCGACTGGGTTGACAGTGAGGGCAATGTGGTGCCAAACGAAAGGCTCGTCGTGCCCAACCAGCGCGCGCGCAGCTATGCCTATTGCAGCGATACGCAATACATGCCGCAGTTGAGCGCGATGATACACGGTGTTGACACACTCTATCACGAAGCAACATATCTGAGCAACGACGCGGAGCGGGCGAAACTTTATTTCCACAGTACTGCGGCTCAGGCGGCACAAGTGGCAAAGGATGCAGAAGTGGGCAAGCTCGTGCTTGGGCATTACAGCGCAAAATATGATGATGAAAATTGCCTGCTCGACGAAGCAAAATCGGTGTTTGCAAATACAATATTGAGCAACGAGAACATTATTGTAGATGTGTAGTTAAATATGGTTAACGAAAGGGCATTATATAATCTTTCGGTTTCCTCATTCAAATAAAAATGGCTATTTTTGCCGTAACAAAGAAACAAAACAGAGCATTTATGACAAAATTCGTCCTTACTATATTATTTTCAATACTGATGTTCGGTGTTAACACGGCATCTGCCAACAGCAGCAATGCTGTGGAAATGATTGACACTGAAACACAGAACGTGACGATTTCGGTAGTGGAGTCG
>CAVDJG010000269.1:0-3370 GCA_963609005.1 Acidaminococcaceae bacterium | reverse complement strand
GTGGCATACTTGTAGTCCTTGTTCTTGTCAGCAATGGTGCCTTGCTTGAACTTCACCCACACTGCGATAGAGTCGGGACGGTTGCCAAGAGCAGCGAAGAACGGGTCGCCGTTGGAGTCGGTCTCGCCGTTGGCCGGGTTCATGGTGGAGTTGTTTTTCGGTGAGGTGGCATCCATGGCATCTGCCATCAAACGGCCCGTGGTGATCGTGCCGTTGGCTCCAACGCCCATTACCTTGTTTGAATACACCTTCACACACCTGCTGCCTGTAGATCCGGGACGCGTTTCATCGGCGATGTCGGTGAACACTACCTTTCTCACTAACGACGACATTGAGCCGTCGGCACTTGTGAACGAGTGCCATCCGTCGGGCTCGCTGCTGGTGTAGTTTTTAAGCAAAGTCTCGTATGTTGCAGTGTGGAATGTCTCGAAGTCGCTGCCGAGAAGCTGGCCTATGGTGTAGCGTGTGTCGCCGAAGGTGGCCTTTACACGGCGGCGTATGGCCTGGTAGGTGTCGAGGTTGAATACGGCCGTCATGTTGTCGCCGCGCACTTCGGCCTTGAACACTACCGGCACGCCACCCTGGCAGAGTGCCGAATAAGACGGGCCTTGCCACGACTTGGTGGCATCGTCGCCCTCGGCAATCTCGACGCGCTCGTTGCCCGAAAGCAAAGTAACGCTTCCCACTGTGGTTTTGGCAACGTTCTTCAGCACGATGTTGCCCACATACTGTGTCTGCGAATAGTATTCATAGACAAAGTTCTTAACGGTTACGGTGCATGTTCCGTCGCCGTTGTCGTCTACACTAACTACTGATTCCGTGGTGCCTTTCTGGCCGCCGACGTTGGTCAGCGTGTTACCCTTGTAGTCTGTGGCGCTCACCGTCATCGCGGCGGCTGCCACTGCCATTGTCAATAAAGTCTTTTTCATTTTGTCGTTATTATTTTTTTTACAAAAAAAGTGCACCCCATGCCAGTACGGCGCGGAGCACACTTGTGTGTTATGGCTGTTTAAAGTCACTTTACATTCACTTTCACTGTTTTCCCGCCGTTGGTGCGCAGAATGTTGATGCCGTGCTGCATTGTGCTGCGGCGTGTGCCGTCGATGCCGAATACAGATGCATTTCCGATCTTCTCGGAGCTGTTGGGCAAGTTGATTCCGTCGGCAGTGGCGTTGAACTTGAAGTACACTGTCTCGCCGTAGTTGTCAACAACGAGCGATGTCCATGCGGTTTCGCCGTCGAATTCGCCGTCGAAGCTGGTCATGTCGAGGGTTGTGTAAGCCGGGTGTGTAGCCTCGGTGGTCACGCCTTCCGACTTGCTTCCGGCCTTGAGCACAAGGCATGTGTTGTCGGCACTTGTGTTGCCTTCAACGCCCTTGACAGTTATTGTGCCGAGCGAGATTGTGGTTCCGGGCATCTCGGCGTTGGTGAACGACACGTCGAATGTGCCGTCGTTGTTGTCGACGAGTGTCATTGTCGAGGCCGAAGATGCGCTGCTGGGCACGCCGTCGCCATCGACTGTGGTTGCAGTGAGTATTCCGCCAATTTCATAAGTGTCATTGGCTTCACCGCCATAGTAACCAGAGAGCGAGAGCGATTCGTCGTCGTCGCTGTCGATATCAAACTCAAGATAGAGGCTACCGTCGGTTATCGTGCCGCCGAAATAGGCGTTGATGGTCTTGCCGTTCCACTGGCTGTCGGCGCAGTCAACCACTGCCTTGCATGCATGGTTGTTGAAGATGTAGGTGACGCCGCCCTGCTCTGCCACCGAAACGCCGGTGAACTCGAGGTCGCCGAGCGTGATGTCGTCGGTGTTGAGGGCGAGAAGCTTCAGCATGTTGCTGCCGTCGCTGTAGCGGTGCAGCTCTACTGTCTTGCCCCCCAGGGGCTGTTCGTTGTCGTCATCGTCGATTATGGTGAGCGGAAGGGTGAATACTTTGTTTTCAATTTCCTCCACTTCGGCCTCTACCGGAATGAGCTTTATGCTCTTGTATGTGGCATACGACTGCTGGTTGGAGCCTTCGCCGCTGCCTATCGAGATTTCGCTCAGGGCGAGAATGTCGGCTATGTTGTCGGCAGCGATAATGGTAGAGTCGTTGAGTGTGAGGCCGTCGGCCTTGGAAACTTCAATTGTTATCTCGTCATCCACAGTAAGAGTGCCGGTGTTGTTGTTGCCTGCACCTGCATCGAAGTATGCCTTTATATAGCCGTTGTCGTTGTAAACGTGGATATTGTTGTTCCATGTTGTGGGTGAAGTGCCTACGGAGAGCACGTCTTCAACGCTTCTCTGGCATGTGCTGAGGTCGATTACGGCCTGCAGTTTCTGTGTATCCCAGTCTATCGGGGTGGTGAACAAGAAGCCTGTGCCGTCGGCTACATAGTTCTCGGCAATCACTTTCTCCTGCGGAGTGTCGTCTACCACGCCGAACTTTGCAACCATTCCGGTTGCGCCTATGTCGGCGATGTCGACGTTGAACGTTCCGGCGAGAGAGTCGCCATAGATTGTTCCGTCGAAGCTTACGCTGGCAGTCATGCCTTTGTAGTCGGGGTCATCGGTCTCGATGTCCACGTCTTGCTTTGCTGCGGCCACTGCCTTGGTGCCGTCCTCGTTGTCGCTAACGGTCACGCCGGTGAGTGTGAGGCCGCCCACCGATGCTTCGCCCACCTTGAAGTTGTCGAGGCTGAGGGTGTAGCTGCCGTCGCTTGCGGGTGTGATCACGATGTCGGCGTCGTAGGGTTCGATTGTTTCGCCGAAGAAGGTCACCTGAAGTTTGTTGGTATAGGTGACGCCCTGTGGCTGATCTTCGCCGTCGCTCACCTTGGTGGCGGTGAATGATGCCATTGCCGTGATTGTAGTCACGAGCAAGGCCAGAAGAGTAAAGATTTTCTTCATGCTTGATCCTTTCTTTTATTATTAATGAATATTCTTTACGTATGCCTTTTGGCGGTGCGGCGTGCCGCACTGCCTGCCCGTTTATTTCAGCTTGTAGGTCACGCCCACGGTGCCGAATATGGGATACATCTTCTGTTCTATCGTCTTGAAATCCTTCTTGAACGCGCCCGAAAGTCCCCATGTGAGGCCGGCGTATGCTCCCACTCTCTGCGAGAAATACCAGTCGGCTCCGAGGTCAAGACCGAACTGCCACTTGCGCAACTGGTCGGAGAAGTCGTAGTCGCCACGCTCGCCTTCGTTGTGGCCCAGCTCCACCTTGCTTCCGGTGGGGTTGCCTTCGCGCAGGTATCCGTCGTAGGCATAGCCCGAGAAATTGGCCGACATGACATAGGAAAAATAAGGTCCGAACTTGAGTCTTACCTTCTTGCCCAGGTCGAATGTGGCCTGAAGCGGAAGCGTGAGCATGTGTTCGGCCGC
>CAVDJG010000268.1:0-3371 GCA_963609005.1 Acidaminococcaceae bacterium | reverse complement strand
CCCTGAAGCCATGCGCAGCGTGGAACATGATGTAGACGAGCTGCGGCGCAAGATAGAAGAAGCCGGAAAATACACGATTAACGGCATCGGCACACTGCGCAAGAGCGCATCGGTGGCAAAGTCTTACGATTTCACACCGTGCTCAGTGTCATTCGTGTCGCCAGGTCTTTACGGACTTCCCGATGTGGATGCAGAACCGTTGCAAACGGAAAGTGTGGAAGAACCAGTGGCCGTTTTGGAAAAAGAAACCGAACCGTTGCCGTCGGGCAAAAGACATATTTCGGTGAATATCCCTGAAAATCTTTTGCACCAGATGTGTGCGGCTGTCGTGGCATTGGCCATATTCATACTCTTCCCGTCGCAAGTGGGCAATAACAGCAAGCAACTGTTGAGCAAATATGCTGTCGATACCGACATGCTATACCGCATCATGCCAAACGAAACAACGGGCGGCATGCAGTCGGCAAGCTTGGTGTCTACCAAGAATGTAGGTGCAGAAAAGACCGAAAACGCCAATGCAAACGTAAAAGAAAAAGATGAAACCATTAAGCGTAACCCCGTGTACACCATTGTGTTGGCGAGCCGTGTGACGCGCAAAAATGCGGAGGCTTATGTGGAAGATCTGCATAAAAGAGGATATGGCGATGCCTCTGTCTATGTCAAGGACGGCAAGGCAAAAGTGGTGTACAAACGCTATCAGACAAAAGACGAGGCCTCCAAGACTCTTAAAATCCTTGACAAACAGGCCGAATTTACCGGTTGCTGGATAACTGAAATTAACGAATAATGGCATCTTTGTGCCAAACATTGCAAAACAAGAGCAGGTGAAATCATGAAAAGAGTGAAATGCCCGAAATGTGACAATTACATAACTTTCGACGAAAAAAAATACAAGGACGGTCAATCGTTGGTTTTTGGCTGCCCCCAATGCGGCAAGCAATTCGGAATAAGAATAGGAGTTTCGAAATTGCGCGAGACCCAGAAGAATGACAATCCCGAGGAAAATGCCGAAGATGCCGTGTATGGTTATCTCACGGTGATAGAGAATGTCTTTCACTACAAACAGGTGATACCTCTGCATATGGGCAAGAACGTGATTGGACGTTACATGAAAGGGAGCGGTGTAAACTGCCCTGTCGAAACCAACGACCCAAGCATGGACATAAACCATTGCACCATCACAGTGGCAAAAGACAAGAAGGGTGGTTTGAAATATACGTTGAAGGACGGGCCAAGCTATACTGGCACGTTTGTTGACCACGAAATACTGGCCGACAATGAATGCCGGGTAATAGGCGACGAAACACTGTTCACAATAGGCGCAACAAGCATAATACTGCATGCACCGAATAAAAATGCCGAGTAGGCGGCCGTTAATTGCTTCACAATGTGGATGTTGGTTTTAGGGGTCTTGCCGTTTGCGGGACTCGCTTATGTGCTTTGGCATATATGGAACATGCTTTCATTCTGCAATGCACTGCGCTGGACAGTGGTTGTGGCAACAGTTCTCGCATTTTCTCTCCTATTCCTTACTGTGACACGGGTCATTGAAGAAATGCCGGTAAAGGTTGCCACCATTGTCTATGAGGTGGGCAATTCCATGCTGTTCATATTACTTTATCTTTTCATTCTGTTTCTGGTGGCCGACATTGCAACAGCATGCCACTTGTTGCCCAAGCATTACCTTTACAACAACGGGGTGGCTGCCATGGCTGTAATTGTCTTGTTTTCTGCAATATTCATATCGGGAAACATACACTACCGGAACAAGAAGAGAGAAGAACCAACCGTAGTTTCAGAAAAGGTTAAGCGTAAAAGCATAAAGATATTGATGATGAGTGATTTGCATCTCGGCTACCATAACGATAAAAAGGAATTTCATCGTTGGGTGGACATAGTAAATGCAGCATCGCCAGATGTCATACTTGTGGGCGGAGACATTATCGATATAAGCACCAGACCGCTTTATGCGTCCGATTTTGCAGGGGAATTCAAGCGTCTGAAAGCACCTGTTTTTGCCTGCCTGGGAAATCATGAATATTACAGTGGGAGTGGCAATGCGCTGAAATTCTATAAAGATGCCGGCATAACATTGCTGCGTGACAGTGCAGTAAACGTAAACGACATTTGCATAATAGGCAGAGACGACAGAAGCAACACGCACAGATTGCCATTGAAAACAATCGTGCAAAAGTATGCAGACAAAGGTAAATATACCATATTGCTCGACCATCAGCCCCGCAATCTTGCCGAAGCCGAAGCGGCCGGAATTGATTTCCAGTTCAGCGGACACACACATCACGGGCAAGTATGGCCTATTTCATGGCTTACTGACATGATTTATGAAAACGCATACGGATATTGCCAAAAGGGATCCACACGTTACTATGTCAGTTCGGGTATGGGCATTTGGGGCGGAAAGTTCCGCATAGGCACACGTTCCGAGTATCTGCTCCTTACTCTTTGCGGCTCGCCGTCGGCAGGCGGTAAGGTTGAAACCCATCGGCAACATGCAGAAATTTAATAGAAAACATAAAATCCACACAATCAAGAATATGCAAAGAAACGTCAAGACAATATTGTCAATTCTATATGTCGTATTGATATTATGCATGGGAGTGGCAACACTGATTGAAAACAGTAAAGGAACTGAATTTGTGAAAGCCAACATTTATGGTGCATGGTGGTTTGTCTCGATTTGGGTAATTGCCGCAATTGCTGCAACGGTATATTTTGTCAAGGCCCGCAGGCACACCGTTTCTTCCTACATTCTGCATGCGTCGTTTGTCGTAATTCTGCTTGGTGCATTCGCTACTCACCTTACATCGACCCAGGGGATGATACATGTGCGCGAGGGAGAAACGACGAAAACATATTATGTTCAAGGCAAAGACGGCAAGGCAGAGTTGCAGAATCTGCCGTTTTCAATACGCCTTGACAAATTTGGAATAACATATCATGAGGGCACCGAAGCTGCCGCCGACTATACGTCTTGGTTTACGTTAACACATAACGGCAGGCATTATAAAGGAAAAGTGGCCATGAACAAGATATTCAGATACCAGTCTTTCAGACTTTACCAGGCATCGTATGATGAAGATGGACACGGGGCTTCTTTGGCAGTAAATGCCGACCCCTACGGAATAGCATTGACATACACTGGCTACGCATTGTTGTTTTTGTCATTGCTATGGGTTCTTGTCGATCCGAACGGAGCCTACCGTAAATTGCTGAAGCACCCGTTGTTGCAGAAAGGTGCACTTACCGTGGCCTTTATGTTCTCTTTGCTGCCGGCGGCCAACGCCGCTCCAACACTGCCGAAAGAAACTGCCGAAAGGTTTGGCCAACTCAGTATTTTATATAACGGCCGC